>NZ_JAKTNT010000015.1 GCF_022760925.1 Thermus hydrothermalis
ACCTCGCCCAAGGGCACTTCCTTCCCCTCCTCGTCCACCACCTTGGCCTCCACGCTGGGGAGGGGCATGCCGATGGAGCCCTTTTTCACCACCCCTTCCACGGGGTTGGAGTGGGTCACGGGGCTCGCCTCGGAGAGGCCGTAGCCCTCAATGAGCCTGGCCCCCGTGATCTCCTCAAAGCGCTTGGCCACCTCCACGGGCAAGGGGGCCGCCCCCGAGAGGCAGATGCGGATGCTCTTGACGTTGCGCTTCTCAATCCCGGGGAAGTTGTTGAAGGCCACGTACAGGGTGGGCACCCCGGGGAAGTGGGTGACCCCGTGCTTCTCAATGGCCTCCACCACGGCGTGGATCTCCGGGCGGGGGAGGAGGACGATCTTGTAGCCGGAGAAGAGGCCGTAGTTCATGGCCACGGTCATGCCGTACACGTGGAAGAAGGGCAGGGCCCCAAGCATCACCCCCTTGCCCAAAAGCTCCCTGGAGGTGGGGTCCCAGGCGTCAATCTGCAGGACGTTGGCCACCAGGTTGCGGTGGGTGAGCATGGCTCCCTTGGAGATCCCCGTGGTGCCCCCCGTGTACTGGAGGAGGGCCAGGTCCTCGGGATCGGCCGGGTGGGGCGTGGCGGGGGGGCGCTTCAGGAGCTCGTTGAAGGCGAAGAAGCCTTCCCGCTTGGGGAAGCCTAGGGGAAGCTTGTCCCTTTTGGCCTTCAGGGGGTAGAGGAGGTTCTTGGGGAAGGGGAGGAAGTCCTTAATCCCCGTGACCACCACCCGCTTTACGGGCGTTTCCTTCTCCACTTCCAGGAAGCGGGGCAGGAGGTGGTCCAGGATGACCAGGGTTTCCGCCCCGGCGTCGGCGAGCTGGTGCCTAAGCTCCCTGGGGGTGTAGAGGGGGTTCACGTTCACCCCCACGCCCCCCGCCAAGAGGGTGCCGAAGAAGGCCAGGACGAACTGGGGCGTGTTGGGGAGCATGATGGCGACCCGCTCCCCTGGCTTCACCCCTAGGTCCTGTAGCCCCCGGGCAAAGCGGCGGGCCAGGTCCCAGGTTTCCCCGTAGGTCAGGGTTTTCCCCAAGAACTCCAGGGCCACGTTCTTGGGAAAGCGCTGGGCGCTTTCCTCCAAAAGGCGCCAAAGGGGGATGGGGGGGACCTCTACCTCCGCGGGGACGCCTGGGTCGTAATGGGCCAGCCAAGGCTTGGTGCGGACTTCGGACATGCTACCCTCCTTTGCCCCCCAGGTTACCAAGCACTTTATACCGCGTTCAAGACCATGGGCTGGTGTAGCATGGATGGCGGAGGTTTCCTATGCGCTTCCGTGACCGCCGGCACGCCGGAGCCCTTTTGGCCGAGGCCTTACAACCCCTAGGCCTGGAGCGTCCCGTGGTCTTGGGGATACCCCGGGGCGGGGTGGTGGTGGCGGAAGAGGTGGCCCGGCGTCTGGGGGGTGAGCTGGACGTGGTCTTGGTGCGCAAGGTGGGGGCGCCCGGCAACCCCGAGTTCGCCCTGGGAGCGGTGGGGGAGAAGGGGGAGCTCATCCTGCGCCCCTACGCCCTCCAGTATGCGGACCCGAGCTACCTGGAAAGGGAAGCGGCCCGGCAGAAGGACGTGATCCGCAAGCGGATGGAGCGCTACCGCAAGGTGCGTCCCAAGGTCCCCTTGACGGGGCGGGACGTGGTCCTGGTGGACGATGGCATCGCCACCGGTTCCAGCATGGAAGCGGCCCTTTCCGTGGTTTTGGCGGAAAGCCCCAGGCGCGTGGTGGTGGCGGTGCCCGTGGCGAGCCCGGAAGCGGTGGAAAAGCTAAAGGAGCGGGCGGAGGTGGTGGCCCTTTCCACGCCTCCCGACTTCGCTGCCGTGGGGGCCTACTACCTGGACTTCAGCGAGGTCACGGACGAGGACGTGGAGGCCCTTCTGCTACAATGGGCGGCATGAAGCCCGTGGTCAAGCAGGCGGCGAGCGTGGAGGCCCGCCCCGTGGAGCGGGGGGAGAAGGCCTTCATCCAGGTGCTCATAGGCCCCGAGGACGGGGCCCCTCACTTCATCACCCGCAAGTTCACCCTCCTCCCCGGGGGACGTATCCCCAAGCACAAGCACCCCACCATTGAGCACGAGCAGTACGTGCTTTCCGGGCGGATGAAGGTCTTTTTGGGGGAGGAGGTGCGGGAGGTTTCCGCCGGCCAGGCGGTCTACATTCCCCCGGACACCCCCCACGCCTACGTGAACGAGGGGGATGAGCCCGTGGAGTTCCTCTGCGTCATCCCCAAGACGAGCGCCTACGCCACGGAGTGGCTGGAGTAGCTTTAGGCCCGCACCTCCTGCCGCTGGAAGGCCACGTAGGCCAGGGTGAAGAGGAGGATCACCAGGGCGAAAAGCCCGGTGAGCTGGGGCCAGACGAGGAGGAGGCTTTGCCCTAAGGGCAGGGGGGTGCCGAGCACCGCCCCCTCCAGCTGGGTGATGAGGATGGGCCCCAGGGAGCGCACCGCCGGGTTCAGGACGGCGGTGAGGGTTTCGGCGTAGAGGGTGTTGGGGGAAAGCCGGGAGATCCAGAGGGCCAGGTTGGCCTGCCTTAGCTGGCTTTCCGGGTCAAAGGGGTCGGCTTGGAGGAGGAGGGCGTTGGCTGCCAGGTCGGTGAGGATGGGGAAGAAGACGGCGAAGAAGAGCCAGACCCCGATGGCGGCCAAGGCGGCGGTGGCGGGCTGGCGGAAAAGCACCGAGAAGAGAAGGCCTAGGGCGAGCCAGACCCCAGCGTAGGCCAGGGTAGCCAGGAGGAAGAAGAAGGCCCGGGCCATCTCCTCGGCCTCCGGGGGCACGCCCAGGGTGAAGAGCCCAAGGCCCACCACCAGGAGGAAGAGGGCCAGGAGGAGGACCGCCAGGGTGCCGAGCCCCGCCAAGAACTTGCCGAAGAGGAGGGCGTCCCGGTAGATGGGCTGGGAGAGGATGCGGGAGAGGGTGCCCCGGGCGTACTCCCCGTTCACGGCGTCAAAGGCCAAGGCGATGGCGGCCAACGGGACGAAGAAGGAAAGGAAGCCCACGAAGGAGGGCAAGGGGTCCTGGGCCGTGGTGAGGAGCTTGAGGTAGAGGTAGGGGTCTTCCCCCACGGTCTGGCGCAGGGTCTGGGTGCCCGTGTACAGGGCGGCCAGGGCGGAGAGGAGGATGAGGGCCTCGAGGATCCGCATCCTGAGCCCCGAGAGGTGGTCGGCCATCTCCTTGAAGAAGACGGCCCAAAGCCCGGTCCAAGGGGAACCTTCACGCCGCATGGGCCACCTCCTTAAAGTAGTGGGCGTAGACCTCGTCCAGGCTCGGCTTGCGCAAGGCGAGGCCGTAGAGGCTACCCCGCTCCACGGCGATGCGGGCGAGTTCGGGCCTGAGGTCCCGGGTGGCGAGGATGCGGTAGCGCCCTTCCCCCGCCTCCACCTTGGCCACCCCGTCCAAGGCGGCGAAGGCCTCGGCGAGGCCCGGGCCCGCCTCCACCAGGATCTCGTACCCGCCCCCGAGGACCCGTTGGGCGAGCTCCTCCACCGTGCCCAAGAGGGCGAGCCGCCCCTTGTGGAAAAGCCCCACCCGGTCGCAGATCTCCTGCACCTGGTGCAGGAGGTGGCTGGAAAGGAGGACGGTGATGCCCTCCTGCTTGAGGCCCTTGATGAGCGCCAAGAACTCCCGGGCGGCCTCGGGGTCCAGTCCCAGGGTGGGCTCGTCCAGGATGGCCACCTTGGGCTTTTTGAGGAGAACCTCCGCCAGGCCGAGGCGCTGGCGCATCCCCCGGCTGAAGGCGGCGACCCGCCGGTCCCTTACCTCCCAAAGCCCCATGCGCTTTAGGACCTCCTCAATCCGGGCCTTGGCCTCGGCCTCGGAAAGGCCGAGGAGCCTTGTGGTGTAGCGCAGGTTCTCCCAGGCGGTGAGTTCTCCGTAGAAGCCCACCTGGTCCGGGAGGTAGCCCACTTTGGCCTTCACCTTCAGGGGTTCCCGCATGGGGTCAAGGCCCAGGACCCGGGCTTCGCCTGCGGTGGGCTCGGTGAGGCCCAGGAGCATGAGGATGGTGGTGGTCTTGCCCGAGCCGTTGGGGCCTAAGAGGCCGAAGACCTCCCCCTCCGCCACCTCCAGGTTCAGGTCCTCCACGGCCACCACCCGGCCGTAGCGCTTGGTGAGGCCGCGGGTTTGGATGATCGCCATGCTACCTCCGGCCGAAGCGGTTCACGGCGAAGCCCAGGACCAGAAGGGCCACGGCCATGATGCCCACCCCCACCAGGCCCCAGAGGCTGGAGCGGACCACGGTGGCCCGGTAGTCCAGGCTTTCGGACACCCCCTCGTCCCCCGAGAGGGAAAGGGTCACCATGTAGTCCCCCGTGACCGCCTTGGGAGAAGGCTTGATGCGGGCGGTCACCTCCTGTTCCTGGCCGGGGTCCAGGGCTTCCAGCTTCTCGGGCTCAAACTTCACCTCCCAGCCCGAGGGTTCCATGGCGCTGAAGGAGAGGTTCTTGGCGGGGGCGCTTCCCTCGTTCTTCACCAAGAGCTTCACGGCGTTTTCCCGGCCCGCCACCACCTGCCCGGAAAGCCGCCCTTCCTTGGTGGTGAAGCGCACCTCGGGCCGCCCCGTGACCTCCAGGGTAAGGGCGAGCTCCGCCTTGGCCTCCCCCGCCACCGCCCGTAGGGTGAGGCCGTAGGTGTCCGCCTTGGTGTCCCTAGGCAGGGAGACCTCCACGTCCAGGTCCTTGCTCTCCCCGGCCTTGAGGGGCAGGCTCGTCACCTGCTGGCTGGAGAAGGCAGGGGTGAAGGTGACCTGGAAGCCCTTGGGGGCCTCGTACTCTAAGGAGACCAAAAGGTCCCGGTCGGACTCGTTCTTGAGGGTGACCCGGTAGCGGAAAGAGCTGGTGGGGGGGCCCTTGAGCACGGGAAGTTCGGCCTCGAGGCTAAGCCGTTGCGGCAGGCCCTGGCCCACCACCAAGGCGATGGGGAGGCTCGCCGCCTGCCCTAGGCCTTCCGCCCTCACCAGGAAGCGGTAGGTGCCCGGCCTTACCTCCCTGGGAGGCTGGAGCCTGAGGGTAAGGGTGGTTTCCCCGTCCGTGGGCAGGTACACCGCCCGCACTAGCCGCCCGCCCCCGATCAGGCTCGCCTGCCAGCCCTGGGGGACCTCCGCCAGGGCGAGGCGCACCACCCCAGGCGGAAGCCCGTAGTTCTTCAGGGTCAGGGTCAGGTTGACGCTTTCTCCCGGCTGCACCCCCATCTCGGGGTAGGGGGTGCCCAAGGAGAGGCCCCGGAAGCCCTGCGCCAGGGTGAAGCCCAAGAGGAGCACCACCAGGGGAAGGAGCTTACGCACCATACCTAAGCCTCCTCTATCAAGGCTAGGCAGAAAACATGAGTGCAAAATGAAAACCCCGGGCGTGCCCGGGGAAGGGGGGTGGGTCCGTCAGCTGACCCGGGCCTCCAGGTACTCCCGTTCGCCCAGGACGATCTTCCGGGCCAGCTCGGGGTCTTTAGGGAACTCCTTGCCCCGGTGGATCATGTAGGTTTCGTAGCGCCCGATTTCAAAGACCTCGGCCAACTTCTTCAGGGCCTTGGCCATGTCAAAGGCCTTGCAGGAGAAGATGTCAATGGAGAGGAAGCGCTTCTTGGGGAAGGTATGGATGGCGATGTGGCTTTCGGCGATGATCACCACCCCCGTCACCCCGTCCTCCCCGTTCGGGCCGTAGCTGTAGACGAAGGGGGGGAGGACCTTGGTCATCTCCATCTCCTGGGGGAGCTCGTCCAGGACACGGCGCACCAGCTCAGCGTCCTGGAGCTTTGCGGGGTTGGCGTCGTACCCGTCCACCATGAGATGCGGACCGAATCCGAAGAGTTCCACCCTGACCACCTCCTTCCCGTGCCCCCCGGGGTATCCCCCGCGGCACGCCCCCCATTATGCCCCCCCCTCCCCCCCCTGTCAATACCTCGTTCCCGGGCGGGAAAAGCCCGCCTTGCCCCCGGGAAAGCCCCCTTCCTGGGGCGGTGGGGGTAGCCAAGGAAGGAAGCTTCGTTTGGGCCAAGCCTCTTATACGGGAATGGGGTATCTGGCGGCGGGAAGGTGGCCTGCCCGACGCAAGGCCCTTGGGGGAAAGGTGTATGATAACTCCGGCAAGGAGGTGCCATGTACAGGGGAAGAGAAGGGCAGTGGGCGTTTTACCTGCACCGGATCTCGGGCCTGGGCATCCTGGTCTTCCTCATGCTCCACGTGGCCAACATTGCCAGCGCCATGTGGGGGCCGGAGGTGTCCAACGCCCTCATGAAGTTCTACCACCAGCCCGTGTTCCAGGTGGGGCTATTGCTCCTCATCGCCGGGGTGCTCTACCACGGGTTTAACGGGCTTAGGATCATCCTTATGGACTTCACCGCCTGGGGGGTGCGGTACCAGAGGCAGCTTTGGTACGCCGTCTGGGTGCTTTTTGTCCTCTTCTACCTGCCCTTCTTGGTGAAGATTGGCGGGGGCATCCTGGGAGGGGGCCATGGCGATTAAGTCCAAGCGCTACCAAGAGGCGCGGCTCGAGGCCAGCACCAACCTGGAGCTTTACTGGTGGGTTTTCATGCGCATCTCCGGGGTGGTCCTCGTCTTCCTCCTCATCGGCCACATGTGGATGAACGCCATCCTCACCGACCTCAACAAGATTGACTACACCTACGTGGCCAAGAGACTTTCCCAGACCACCTGGAAGATCTACGACTGGCTCATCCTGGCCCTGGCCCTCCTGCACGGGGGCAATGGGCTTCGCTACGTTCTGGACGACTGGATCCGCCATCCCGCCAAACGCTTCTGGACCAAGGTGGTGCTCTACGGCCTCATCGCCTTCCTCTTCTTCCTGGGGAGCCTGAGCCTTTTTAACCACGACTTTGGGGTGAACTAGTATGGCGCACAGGCACGAGGTCATCGTGGTGGGTGCGGGCGGGGCGGGCCTCGCCACCGCCCTTTATGCGGCTAGGGAAGGCGCCGACGTGGCGGTGGTCAGCAAGCTCTACCCCACCCGGAGCCACACCGGGGCGGCCCAAGGGGGGATAGGGGCGGCCCTGGGCAACGTGGAGGAGGACCACTGGGAATGGCACATGTTTGACACGGTCAAGGGGGGGGACTACCTCACCGACCAGGACGCCGCCGAGGTCTTCGCCAAGGAGGTCATTGAGGCGGTGATTGAGCTAGAGCACATGGGCCTTCCCTTTGACCGCCTCCCCAACGGCAAGATCGCCCAGCGCCGTTTCGGCGGGCACACCAAGGACTGGGGCAAGGCCCCCGTGCACCGGGCGGCCCACGCCGCCGACCGCACGGGGCACATGATCCTCCAGACCCTCTACCAGCAGTGCGTCAAGCACAACATCACCTTCTACAACGAGTTCCACGTCACCGACGTGATCCTCGAGGACGGGGTAGCCAAGGGCCTGGTGGCCTTGGAACTGGCCACGGGGGAGCTTCACCTTTTCCAGGCCAAGGCCATCGTCATCGCCTCCGGGGGGTTTGGCCGCATCTACAAGGTGACCTCCAACGCCTACACCCTCACGGGGGACCTGCAGGCCATCCTCTACCGCAAGGGCTTGCCCCTGGAGGACATGGAGTTTTACCAGTTCCACCCCACGGGGCTTTACCCCTTGGGCATCCTCCTCACGGAGGGGGCCCGGGGCGAGGGGGGCATTTTGCGCAACGGCCTAGGCGAGCGCTTTATGGAGCGTTACGCTCCCACCATCAAGGACCTGGCCCCCCGGGACGTGGTGGCCCGGGCCATGTACCTGGAGGTGCGGGAGGGGCGCGGGGCAGGCCCCAAGAAGGACCACGTCCTCCTGGACCTCACCCACCTGCCCCCGGAGGTCATTGAGAAGAAGCTCCCCGACATCACCGAGTTCAGCCGCATCTACCTGGGGGTGGACCCCTTGAAGGAGCCGGTGCCGGTGATGCCCACGGCCCACTACGCCATGGGGGGGATTCCCACCACCCTGTGGGGCCAGGTGATCCAAGACGAGAAGAACACCGTGGTCCCAGGCCTCTACGCCGCCGGGGAGGCGGCCTGTGTGAGCCTCCACGGGGCGAACCGCCTGGGCACCAACTCCTTGGGGGACCTGGTGGTCTTTGGGCGCCGGGCCGGGATCCACGCCGCCCGCTTCGCCAAGGACGCCGATTACCACGAGCTCACCGAGGAGCACCTGGGTCCAAGCCGGGAGCGCATTGAAAGGATCAAGAACTCCACGGGCAAGGAGAAGGTGGCGGTGTTGCGGGCCGAGCTCCAACAGTCCATGATGGACCACGCCTCCGTCTTCCGCACCGGGGAGCTTTTGCAAAAGCAGGTGGAGATCCTCAAGGAGCTCATGGACCGCTACAAGCGAATCTCCATTGACGACAAGGGGGACGCCTACAACACGGAGCTGGTGGAGGCGTTGGAGCTCGGGTACCTCCTCGAGGTCTCCGAGGCCCTGGTTCACTCCGCCCTGAACCGCACGGAGTCCCGCGGGGCCCACGCCCGGGAGGACTACCCCGAGCGGGACGACCAGAACTGGCTCAAGCACACCCTGGCCTACAAGGTGGCGGATGGCAAGGTGGCCTTCCGCTACAAACCCGTGGTCCTGGGCCGCTTTGAGCCCAAGGCCCGCACCTACTAGGAGGCGCCCATGCAGGTCACCCTGAAGATCCTCCGCTTTGACCCCGCCAAGGACCAAAGGCCCCACTGGCAGACCTACCAGGTGGAGGCCGAGCCCACGGACCGGGTCTTGGACCTCCTGCACAAGGTCAAGTGGGAGCAGGACGGCACCCTGGCCTTCCGCCGGAGTTGCGGCCACGGCATCTGCGGCTCCGACGCCATGCTCATCAACGGCAGAAACCGCCTGGCCTGCAAGACCCTGGTGAAGGACCTGGGCAAGGTCATCACCGTGGAGCCCATCCGGGGCCTGCCGGTGGAGAAGGACCTCATCGTGGACATGGAGCCCTTCTTCGCCGCCTACCGGGCGGTGAAGCCCTTCCTCATCAACGAGGAGCCCCCGCCCCAGCGGGAGCGCCTCCAGTCCCCCGAGGAAAGGGAGCGCTTTGACCACGGTACCAAGTGCATCCTCTGCGCCAGCTGCACCACCAGCTGTCCCGTCTTCTGGGTGAACGGCACCTACTTGGGCCCGGCGGCCATCGTCCAGGCCCACCGCTTCATCTTTGACTCCCGTGACCGGGGGAAGAGGGAGCGCTTCAAGGCCCTGGGCTCGGGGAGCGGGGTGTGGCGTTGCCGCACCGCCTACAACTGCACCGAGGCCTGCCCCCGGGAGATCCCCGTGACCCAGCTCATTGAGGAGGTGAAGCGGGAGATCCTCTTTGACCGTTTCTAGGAAAGTGGCTCGGTAAGCCCGAGGGGAAGAAAACCCCTCGGGCTTACCATTAAACTGCTCCCATGGAGATTCGCGACCTCAAACGCCTGGCCCGCTACAGCCAGGAGAAGATGGCGAAGATCCCGGTGTTTGACTCGCCCTACATGTTCTACGACCTCTACGCCCTCCTCCCCGGCCAAGCCCAGAAGGTGCACGCCCACGAGGGGGCGGACAAGGTCTACTACGTGTTGGAGGGGGAGGTGGTGGTGCAGGTGGGGGAGGAGGAGGCCCTTCTGGCCCCCGGGATGGCCGCCTTGGCCGAGGCGGGGAAGCCCCACGGGGTGCGGAACGCCTCGGCAAGCCCAGCCCTCCTCCTGGTGGTCATGGCCCCTAAGCCCTAGGCCTTCACGCCCCTTTCAAACCCTTGGGCTAGGCTAAGGGAAATGCTACAGGAGCGCCCCCCCGCGGACCTGGCCTTCTTGGCCGAGGTCCTGCGCCGCTACCCGGTGCGGGTGGTCTTCCGAGGGGAGGTGTTGCCTGAGCCCCCGGTGCGGGGGGAGAAGCTTTGGGAGGAAGGGGACCTCGCCCTTTACTGGGAAGGAAAGCCGCCTTCCCGCGAGGTCCAGGAGGCCTTGCGCCTCCTCCTTCGGGCCTTTCGGGAGCTCCTTGAGCTCCGGGAAAGGGAGCTTGCCCTCCTAAAAGCCCAAGGGGAAACGGGGAGGCTTCTTGGCCTTCTCCTCCACGAGATCAAGAACCCCTTGATGAGCGTCCTGGGGGCCCTGGAGCTTCTCCGGGAAACCGAGGGTTTGCCGGAAGAGGCCCTGGAGCTTTTGGAGATCGCTGAGCGCTCAGCAAGGCGCATCCGGGAGCTTTTGCAACGGGCCCAGGAGTACCTGAGCCTAGGCCAGGGGGTGCGGCTTAAGTCCGAGCGGGTGGACCTGAAGGCCCTCCTCCTGCAGGCGGTGGAGGAGGTGCGGCCCCTGGCCCGCAGAAAGGGGCTAGCCATCCGCCTTTCCCTTCCCCGGCGGGAGGCTTGGGTCTATGGGGACCGGGACTGGCTTTACCAGGCGGTTCTCAACGTCCTTAACAACGCCGTGAAGTACACCCCGGAAGGGGGGCGGGTTTCCGTGCGGCTCCTCGCTGGCCCGGACCGCTACGGGATCGCCATCGGCGACACCGGGCCCGGCATACCCAAGGAGGAGGCGGAGAAGGTTTTTGAGCCTTTCTACCGGGCTTCCACCCGGGGGGAGGCGGAGGGGACGGGGCTGGGCCTGGCCTTGGTGAAGCGGGTCCTCGAGGCCCACGGGGGGGAGGTGCGCCTGAAAAGCCGCTTGGGGAAGGGAAGCACCTTCCTGCTCCTCCTTCCCCGGCCCCGGCCCGGGCAGCGGGCCCCCGTGGGGAGGCTCCTTCTCCTCATGCTGGCCCTCATCGCCTTGGCCCGGCTTCCCATCTACCCTGCCCCCCTGGGCTCCCGGGCCTTCGGAGAGGTGCCGGCAGGGGAGGTGGTGCGGCTAAGGGGGTTAGAACTCGCCTTTAGCCCCGATGCCCAGGGGGAAGCCCGGCGTTGGCGGAGCCTTTGGGGCGGGGGGGAGAGGCTAAGGGTGGCCTTGGAAAGGGGTGGGGTGGAGGCGGTGCGGGAGGGGAACATAGGCCTCGCCTTTTCCACCCCCGAGGGGGAGGTAAGGCCCACGGGCACCCACCTGCGCCTTTCCCGGGAGGAGCGGGGTAGGGTTTCCCTCTACCGGGGCCGGCTTGCCCTGGGCCAGGAGGCCCTGCCCGCCGGGGAGGGGGCCCTCTTGGGCACGGGGGTGCGCAGGAAGCTCCTTCCCGCCCCCTTGGTGCGGCCGGTGCCGGGGGAGGGGGGCGAGGTGGTCTTCCGCCTCCTGGGCCCGGAAGGGGCGAAGGGCTTTCTCGTGGAGGTGCGAAGCGGGGAAAGGGTGGTCCTCTCCGCCCGGGCGGAAGGGGGGCTTTTCCGCTACCTGCCCCAGGCGGACCGCTTAAGCCAGGTGCGGGCCTTCGCCCTGGACGAGGTGGGGCTTTTGGGCTACCCCTCGGACCCTGTGCCTTTCCGCGAGCGGTATAGCTTCTACCAAGGGAAAAGCCGCCTGCCCCGCGACCCCACGGGGGCCGAGGCCTTTTTGCGCAGGGCGGTGGCCGCTTTCCCCGACGACGCCGAGGCCCTTGGGGAGCTCGCCTTCGCCCTCTACCTCCAGGGCCGCCACGCTGAGGCCAAGCCCCTTTACGAGAGGGCTTTGGCCCTCTTGGATAGCCCCGACATCCGCGTGCGGTACGGGCGGCTCCTTTACCACATGGGCCGCTACGCCGAGGCGGAGGAGAGCTACCGCAAGGTGCTGGCCTTGGACCCGGGCAACCTGGACGCCCGCTGGGGCCTCGCTGAGGTGGTCTTGGCCCTGGGGCGGCCTCGGGAGGCGGAGCTTTTGGCCCGGCAGGTGCTTTCCCTAAAGCCCGACTACCCCTTGGCCCGCTTCACCCTGGCCAAGGCCCTTCTGGAGGCGGGCAAGCGGGAGGAGGCCCGGCGCCTCCTCGAGGAGGAGCTTCGCCGCAACCCCGACCCCGAGGTGCGGGCCCTTTTGGAGCGTCTAGCCGGGGAATAGAATGGCTTCCGTGGCCCGGGTTCTGGTGGTGGAGGACGACCCCGCCGTGGCCAAGGTCCTGGAGCTCGCCCTTAAGCGGGAGGGCTTTTGGCCCCACTTGGCCCGGGACTATGCCTTGGCCCTGGCGGCCTTGGGGGAGGATTGGGACGCCATCCTCCTGGACCTCAACCTCCCTGGGGGGTTTGGCCTGGACCTCCTGCGCCACCTGCGCCAGACCTTGGGGAAGGCGACCCCGGTTTTGGTCCTTTCGGGCCTAAAGCAAGAGCACCACGTGCTGGAGGCCCTGCGGGCGGGGGCGCAGGACTACCTCACCAAACCCTTTAGCCCGAAAGAGCTGATCCTCCGCTTGGGGCGGCATGTGGCGGTCCGGTGAAGGGCTTTACGCCCTGGTAGTCTTCCTGGTGGTCCTCCTCGAGGCCCTGGCCCTCGGGTATTTGGTCTTCGCCTTCACGGCCCGCCTCTTCGGCCTCCTGGGCTACGGGGAGACGGTGGGCGCCCTCCTCTTAGGCCTCGCCCCCACCGGGCTCGCCCTTGTCCTCCTGGGGGCCTATGTCCTCCTTTACCATGCCTACACCGCCTGGCGGGAAGGGGAGGAGGAAAGGCTCCGGGAAAGATACCTGGAGGGGTTCGCCCAGGCCCTCCTGGCGGGGGAAAACCTGCCTCCTCCTCCCTGGCCCAAGGAGGCCTTCGCCGCCCTTTTGGCCTTAAGGGAAAGCCTGGAGGGGGAGTTGGCCCAGGCCCTCCTCCCTTGGCTCCGCCTGGGCCTACCCCGGTGGCGGAGGGCCCTTACGAGCCCCTTCGCTTCCCGGGCCCGCCGCCTCGAGGCCCTGGACGCCCTGGCCCAGGCCCGCCTGCCCGAGGCCTTCCCCCTCGTCCTCCCCTACCTGGCCCACCCGGACCCTGTGTTGCGTCTGGCGGCGGCCCGGGCGGGGGCCCGCCTGGTGGGGGAAGAGGACCTGGAGGCCTTCGCCGAGGCCTTGTTGCGGGCGGCGCTACCCAGAGGGGCGCTTTTGGAGGTTCTCCTCCTTTTGGAGGACCGGGCGGAGCCGGTGGCGCGGCGCTTTTTGCAGGCGGGGGGAGAGGAAGAGGCGTGGGCGGCCTTGGAGGCCTTGGGCCGGCTCAAGCTCCACGGCCTGGCGGAGGCGGTCCTGGGGTTCCTCCGCCACCCCGACCCCGAGGTGCGGGCGGCGGCCATGCGGGCCCTTTGGCGCCTGGAGTACCCCCCCTTGGGGCACGAGGAGGCGGTGCTCGCCGCCTTGGGGGCGGAGGAGGAGTTCTTGCGGCTACAGGCGGTGCGCCTCCTTCCCCTCCTTGGGGGAGCCCTGGCCCGAAGGGCTTTGTGGAAGGCCCTTTCCGACCCTTCCTTCTATGTGCGCCGGGGGGCGGCGGAGGCCCTTAGGGCCTTGGACCCGGCGCTCCTGAAACAGGCGGCCGAGGCCCACCCGGACCCCTACGGCCGGGCCATGGCCAGGCAGGTGGCGGGGGCGTGATGGAGGCGCTTCTTTGGTTCCTTTTCGCTTACCAGGTCTTCGTCCTCTACTACTTCGCCCTCTTGAACCTCCTTTACGCCTACTTCGCCGTAAGCGGCCTCGCCATGGTGGCCCGCTACGCCCGGGAGCTCTCCGAGCTCGCCCTCAAGGACCTTTTGGAGCGGGAGGCTTACCTGCCCGTTTCCATCCTGGTGCCCACCTACAACGAGGAGAAGACCATCGCCGCCTCGGTGCGCTCCTTCCTCGCCCTGCACTACCCGGAGTTTGAGGTGGTGGTGGTGGCGGACGGGCCGAAGGACAAGACCCTCGAGGTCCTGAAGGAGACCTTCCACCTGGTGGCGGTGGACTGGGTGTACCGCCGGGTGCTCCCGAGCAAGCCGGTGCGGGCGGTGTACCGCTCGCTCCTATACCCCAACCTTCTGGTGGTGGACAAGGAGAACGGGGGCAAGGCGGATGCCCTAAACGCCGGGCTCAACTTCGCCCGCTATCCCCTCTTCTGCGCCGTGGACGCCGATAGCCTCCTGGACGCCCAGGCCCTCCTGCGGGCGAGCCGGCTTTTCCTGGAGGACGACCGGGTTTTGGCCGTGGGGGGCACCATAAGGCCCCTGAACGGGGCGGTGGTGCGGGGCGGGGTGGTGCGGGAGATGCGGCTACCCCGGGGCTTCTTGGAGAAAATGCAGGTCATTGAGTACGCCCGGGCCTTCTTCATGGGGCGCGCCGGCTGGAGCGCCATGAACGCCCTCCTCATCATCTCCGGGGCCTTTGGGGTGTTCCGCAGGGAGGAGGCCCTCCGCATTGGGGGTTACCGCACGGACACCGTGGGGGAGGACATGGAGCTCGTGGTGCGCCTCCACCGCCGGGCCCGGGAGGAGGGGCGGGAGTACCGCATCCTCTACACCCCGGACCCCATCTGCTACACCGAGGTGCCGGCGGACCTGGCCACCTTGCGGAGGCAACGGAACCGCTGGCACCGGGGGCTTTGGGAGGTGCTCTGGGCCCACCGGGCCATGCTCTTCAACCCCCGGTACGGGCGGCTGGGCCTCGTGGCCATGCCCTACTTTTTCCTCTTTGAGGCCTTGGGCCCGGTGGTGGAGGTGCTGGGCTACGCCATTCTTCCCGTCTTCTGGCTTTTGGGCCTCCTGAACCCCGAGGTGGCGGTGCTCTTCCTGGCCCTGGCGGTGGGGTACGGGGTGCTCCTTTCCCACCTCGCCGTGGGGATGGAAACCCTGCTCCTCAAGCGCTACCCCCGGCTAAGGGACAGGCTTTGGCTTCTCTTCTTGGGGGTCCTCGAGGCCCTGGGCTACCGCCAGCTCCTCGCCTGGGAGCGCTTTCTCGCCACCTTCCAGGTGTGGCGCAAGCGGGGGGTCTGGGGGGAGATGCAAAGGAAGGGCCTAGAGGCGCCGGAGGGAGAGGGCCACGAGAAGCCGTAGACCCAAGGAAACCAGGATGGGGAGGTGGTAGGGGCTCGGACCCAGGCCGAGGTGGGCGATCCCCCCGGCGAGAAGGCTTCCCCCAAGCCCCCCAAGCCCCAGGGCCAGCCAAAAGAGGGCCAGGTAGCCGCCCCGTACCTCCTCGGGGGCCCGGGCCAGGGCGGCGTTGGCCATGGCGGTGCTTAGGCCGCTCCAGGCCAGGGCGTCGGCCACGGCGGAAAGCCAGATGGGCCAGGGGAAGGTGGGGGAGCCTAGGAGCCACAAAGCGGGCATTAGGGCCCCCACCATTCCCGCCCGGAAGAGGACCACCCCATGCCCCTCCCGGTCCGCAAGCCGGCCCCAGAGGGGGCCAAAGACGAGCCCCGAGGTGGCGGAGAGGAGGGTCCAAAGCCCCACCGCGGCCATGGAGAGCCCGCCCACCTGCACGAAATAAGGCACCACGAAGGGTCCGCCCACCATCACCGCCCCGTACCAGAGGAGGACGCGGCTTAGGTAACGGCGGTAGGCCCGGTCTTGGAAGGCGGCCCGCAAGGCGGCGCGGGGCGGGGGAGGGGAGGGCTTTGGGGGTTCGGTTTGCAGGCGCAAAACCCAAACGGAGAGGAGCCCTGCCCCTACCCCCAGAAGGAGCACCGCCTGGTAACCGGTGGGCGGGGGAAGGGTATCCGCCACCAGGCCGCCCAAGGCGTTCCCCAAGGTGCCCACCAGGCCCAAGAGGGCGTTGCGGAAGCCGAAGTAACGGCCCCGCCTTTCTGGGGGCACGAGGTCCGCCATCCAGGAAAGCCAAAGCACCCCCACCGGGGCGGCGAGGAGCTGGGAAAAGGCGGCGAAAAGGAGGAGGCCCGGCACCCTTAGCCCTTCGGGCAAGAAGGGGGAGAGGATGGCGGGCACGAAGAGGAGGCGGGAGGCCAGGTTAAGCCGCACCGCCCAAGCCTTCCGGCTTCCCCGGAGGAAGGGGGCCAGGGGGGCCGTGAGTTGGGCCAAAAAGGGCAGGGCCCCCAGGAGGGCCAGGGCCAAGGGCGGGGCCCCTAGGGCCAGGGCGTACCCCGTGACGAGGACCCCGGTGCTCCAGTTGAGGAAAAGGACGGCCAAGGTGCCTTCCCAGAGGGAGAGGCGGAGGGAGCGGTCGGGTTCCACCCGCCCATTATCCTTGAACCGGGTAAAATCTCCCCCATGGAGACCGCCATCACGAGGATGTTGGGCATCCGCTACCCCATCGTGGCCGCCCCCATGTTTTTGGTTTCCGGGGCCAGGCTCCTTTTGGCCGTGGCCGAGGCGGGGGCCATCGGGGTCATCCCTAG
This sequence comes from Thermus hydrothermalis, assembly GCF_022760925.1. Classification (NCBI taxonomy): domain Bacteria; kingdom Thermotogati; phylum Deinococcota; class Deinococci; order Thermales; family Thermaceae; genus Thermus; species Thermus hydrothermalis. The sequence goes on from NZ_JAKTNT010000015.1 coordinate 16,119, forward strand.
CCTCAACTTCCGCACCCACGCCGCCTTTCGGGAGTTCCTGGAAACCTTCCCCCAGGGGGTTCCCTTCGGCGTGAACCTCATCCTTAAGAATAACCCCCGCCTCGAGGAGGACCTGGAGGCCGTGGCCGAGCGCAAGGTCCCCTTGGTGGTCACCTCCTTGGGGGACCCCACGCGGGTGGTGGAGAAGGTCAAGGCCTATGGGGGCGTGGTCTGGTGCGACGTGGTGGGCTTAAGGCACGGCAGGAAGGCGGTGGAGGCGGGGGCCGACGCCCTGGTGGCCGTGGCGGCGGGGGCCGGGGGGCATGCCGGGGGCGTTAGCCCCTTCGTCCTCGGTCCCTGGCTGAGGGAGGAGCTGGGGGTCCCCGTCCTCATCGCCGGGGGGATCGCCACGGGGAGGCAGCTCCTCGCCGCCTTGGCCCTGGGGGACGGGGCCTACATCGGCACCCGCTTCATCGCCACCCTGGAGTCCGAGGCCCCCTTGGACTACAAGGAGTCCCTTCTCCGCGCCACCCCTGAGGACATCCAGTACACCCCCGAGGTGACCGGGGTGCCCGCCAACTTCCTCAAGGAGTCCCTGGAGCGCTTCCGCCAAGGCGGGGGGAAGGCCTGGAAGGAGGTCTACTCCGCCGGGCACGGGGTGGCCTTCATCCGGGATATCCCCTCGGCCAAGGAGGTGGTGGCCCGTCTGGTAAAGGAGTACGAGGAGGCGAAGCGCCAACTGCCCTAAAAGGCTTGGTTCCTGGATAAGGCCCCGCATGGGGGCAGTGGGGGAGGGGGTTATGCGGGCGTGGATGGGGCTCCTTGCCCTCTTGGGGCTAGCCTTGGCCCAGTACGACCTGGTGGTTTACGGGGCCACCCCGCAAGGGGTAACGGCGGCGGTGGCCGCAGCCCAGGAGGGGCTCAAGGTGGCCTTGGTGGAGCCCGGCCGGGGCGTGGGGGGCGTCCTTACCCAGGGCTGGCTCGCCACCTTGGACCTGGCCAAGGATGGGGAAGGCCTTCTCCAAGGGGGGCTTTTCCGGAGGTTTTACCGCCTTGTGGGGGGCGAGGCTTCCTTTGACGTGAGACGGGCGGAGGAAGCCTTCCTTGCGATGCTTCGGGAGGCGGGGGTGGAGGTGCGCCTCGAGGAGCCCTTGGACGGCGTGGAGGTGGAGGAAGCGCGCCTTCTCGCCCTGAAGACGCCCAAAGCCGCCTACCAGGCCCCCTACTTCCTGGACGCCAGCGACACGGCGGAGCTGGCCTTCCGCGCCGGGGCCTCCTTCACCTTGGGCCGGGAGGACACGGGGCTAGACCGGCGCACCATGGCCGCCACCTTGGTTTTCCGCCTGGAAGGGGTGCCTTGGGGGGCGGTCTTCCTGGCCCTCAACTACGAGGGGCAGGTGCGGCGCACGGGGGCTGGGGCCTGGGGGCGGAGCGGCTGGGGCTTTGGCGAGCTGGTGCGGGGGTATACGCCCTCCGACCCTGGCCGTTACGCCTTAAGGGGCCTGAACCTGGCCCGGCAGGATGACGGGAGCCTCCTGGTGAACGCCCTTCTCCTTTTCGGCCTGGAAGGGCTAGACCCCGCGGATCTGGAACGCAGACGGCAGGAGGCGGCTTTGGAAGCGGAGCGGGTGGTGGCCTTTCTGCGGGAAAAGGACCCCTTGCTCTTCGGCACCGCCCGGCTTGCGGGGGTAGCCCCGGCCCTTTACCTGCGGGAAAGCCGCCACCTCAAGGCCCTTTACCGCCTGCGGGCGGAGGAGGTCCTCCTGGGCAAGGACTTTCCCGACGCCGTGGCCCTGGGCGGCTACCCCCTGGACGGCCAGGCCTACTTTCCCGGGGAGACCCCCTACCTCCTAGGGACCCCGGCGCCCTATGGCGTCCCCTTCCGCACCCTCGTCCCCAGGGAGCTCGCCAACGTGCTGGTGGTTTCCCAGGCGGCGGGGTTTGACAGCGTGGCGGCCTTCTCCGCCCGGGTGGTTCCTTTGCAGATGGCCTTGGGGGAGGCGGCGGGGGTGGCGGTGGCCCTTCTACGGCTTGCCCCCCAGGCGGGGCTTATGCGGGTGCCCCTGGGGAGCTTCCAGGAGTTCGCCGCAAGCCCAAGCGCCCTCGAGGCCCTGCGCAAGCGGCTTTTGGAGCGGGGGGCCCGGCTTTCCTCCAAGGAGAAGGGCCGGGTGGAGGCGGAGGGAGGGGCTTACCGGGAGGCGGTGCGCCTTTTGCGGCGGGGGCTTTTCGCCGGGCCTTACTACCTCAAAGGGAGCCTGGGCCTTGGGGAGCCCATGTTGCTGGGCGACTTCCTGGCCAACCTGGAGCACTACTACCGGGCCAAGGGGCCCGAGGAGCGCCTGAGGGTGGTCCTCAAGGCCAGGGAGCTTTACCGGGAAGAGTTGCAAAAACCTATGCGACGCCCCCTTTTGAACGCCCTCCTCCAGGCCCTGGGAGAAGCCCCGGTCCCCGGGAAGGAACGGGTGAGCCGGGGCGAGGCGGCCCGGCTCCTCTTCCGCCTTCTGCCATAATGGCCTAGGGTGCTTGCGGTCCTGCTCCTTCCCGAGTTCTCCGAGCTGGAGGCCGCCCTTGGCCTCGAGGCGGCCCGCCGTCTAGAGATCCCCGCCTACACCGTGGCCAAGGGCAGGAAGGGGACGCCTGGGCTTGCGGGGTCCGTTTGGACCCCTACCTACGCTTTCCCGGCGGCCCCAAAGCCCAAGGCCCTCCTCATCCCCGGGGCTAGGAGGCCTAAGCGGGTAGCCGGGGACCCCGCTTGGCTGGCCTTCTTGGAAGAGGTGTGGGGGGATTTGGAAGCTGTCTTCGTGGGCTTCAACGCCCACCTCTTTTTGGCGGAGGCGGGAAGGCTTCCCCTGGAGGTGGCGGCGGGGGGAGAGGTGGCCCAGGACCTGGCGCGGATGGGCTATCGGGTGCGGGAGGGGGTTTTCTGGAAGGTGGACAGGGTCTATTCCTCCCAGGGGGGGCTCGCCCTCCTTCCGGCCATAGAAGACTGGGCTCAGAAAGCGGTTGTGCTTTAAGTTTGAACTGGAGTACACTAAACCCATGTCCGTCCGGGAATACCAAAAGAAGCGCCGCCGGGACCGCATCTTCCAGGCGGCCATGAAGCTTTTCCGCGAGCGGGGCTTCCAGGAAACCACCGCCACGGACATCGCCAAGGCGGCCCACGTTTCCCGGGGCACCTTCTTCAACTACTTCCCCTACAAGGAGGCGGTGTTGCTGGAGTACGGCGCGCAGCTTTTGGAATACGCCAAAGCAGAGGTGCGCCGCTACCTTTCCCAGGGCATGGATCCTCTGGAGGTGCTTTATCAGCTCTTCAACGAGCTTGCCCGGTACACCAAGGAGGAAAAGGGGCTCCTGTTGCCCCTTCTTTACGAGCTTCTCAATCCGGACCCCGTACGGGCCAGGGCGGCTTTTGAGGCGCTTCCTTTAGGGGATCTTATCGCCGAGGTGTTGCGCCCTTTGCAGGAAAAGGGGGTTGTGCGGCGGGACCTTTCTCTGGAGCGAATGGGGCGGACCCTGGCTGACCTGTACTTCCTTGCCGCCTTGCGGTGGGCTGCCTATACGCCGCATCGCGATTTGACCGTGGAGTTGGAGCGGTCGCTGCGCTTGGCTTTAGAGGGAATCCTTACCCGTCAGGGTGTCCCGGCTGCGGAGGCCTAGGGCGCGATGCGCTACACCTTCCTGACCCTTTTCCCCGATTTGTTGCGGCCATGGTTTCGGGAGTCTCTTATCGGCAAGGCGTTAGGGCGAGGACTTTTGCAGGTGGAGGTGGTGGACCTGCGGGCCTTCGGCCTGGGGCGTCACCGGAGCGTGGACGACACCCCCTATGGGGGCGGGGCCGGGATGGTGATCCGGCCCGACGTGGCTGTGGCCGCCATTGAGTCCGTCCTGCCCGCGGACGAGGTCATCCTCCTCACGCCGGCGGGGGAGCCCTTTACCCAGGAGGTGGCGGAGGAGCTGGCCCATAAGTCCCACCTGGTCCTCCTCTCGGGCCGCTACGAGGGGTTTGACGCCCGGGTGGAGGCCTTCGTCACCCGGACGCTCTCCATCGGGGACTACGTCCTCATGGGGGGGGAGGTGGCGGCCTTGGCGGTGCTGGAGGCCACGGCCCGCCTCCTTCCGGGGGTCATCGGCGACCCGGAGAGCCACCGGGAGGACTCCTTCGTGCGGGGGCTTCTGGACTACCCTCATTACACGCGCCCCCCCGAGTTCCGGGGGTTAAGGGTGCCGGAGGTCCTCCTCACGGGCCACCACCAGGAGGTGGAAAGGTGGCGCCGGCGGGAGGCCCTAAAGCGCACCCTGCTCCTTAGGCCGGAGCTCTTGCGGCGGGCGAGGCTTGGGGCCCTCGAGGCCACCTGGCTTGCGGAACTGGACCGGGAGGAATAGACTAGAGGCTGTTGCCCACGAACCCTTGAAGGGTTCCTCTGGGACGGAGGCCGAGCATGAACCGAGGAGCGCTTCTTAAGGTGGTGGAATCCCGTTACACCCGCACCGACCTGCCCGAGTTCCGGCCGGGCGACACCGTGCGGGTGGCCTACCGGGTGAAGGAAGGCAACCGCACCCGCATCCAGAACTTTGAGGGCATCGTCATCAAGGTTAAGCGGAACGGGTACAACTCCAGCTTCACCGTGCGCAAGGTGAGCTATGGGGTGGGGGTGGAGCGCATCTTCCCCATGAACTCCCCCCTGATTGACAAGGTGGAGATCGTGCAGCGGGGCCGGGCCCGGCGGGCCAAGCTCTACTTCATCCGGGAGCTCTCCGAAAGGGAGATCCGCCGCAAGCTCCGGGCCGACCGCAAGCGCATCGGCCAGGACCAGGAGCGGGCCAAGGCGGCGGCCCAGGCCGAGGCCCAGGGCGGGGCAGAGGAGTAAGGGGGTCTTCCGCCGGGGGGCGGCTATGCCGCCCCCTTTCACTTCAAAAAGCCCAGGGCCCTTGCCCGCTCCAGCGCCTCTACCCGGTTTTTGGCCAAGAGCTTGCCGTAAAGGCTTTCTAGGTGGTCCTTGACCGTGTCGGGGGAGAGTCCGAGGAGGCGGGCCATCTCCTTCACGGATAGCCCTTGGGCCAGGAGGTGGAGCACCTCCCGTTCCCGGGGCGTGAGGGGGGGGAGGTCCGGGGGGGTTAGCTTTTCCTCGCCCCGCGCCACCTTGAGGAGGCGGTGTTTCAGTTCGGGGGCGGAAAGCTCCTTGGAGAAGTAGGCGTCGGCCCCCGCCCGCCAGGCCTCCTGGACCAAGGCGGGCTCCTGGTAGGTGGTGAGGAGGGCGAGAAGGCCCCGGTAGCCCTTCGCCCGAAGCTGTCTCACCACCTCCAGGCCGTCCAGGCCGGGAAGCCTCAGGTCCAGGAGCGCCGCGTCCGGGTTTAGGGCCAGGGTCTTTTCCAGGGCCTCCAGGCCGTCCTGAGCCTCGCCCACCACCTCGAGGCCCTGCGCCTCGAGGCCTGCCCTCAGGCCCAGGCGGAAGAGGGGGTGGTCGTCGGCGATGAGGAGGCGCACGTTCCTTAAAGACTATACTGGACGCATGGCCCTCACGCTTAACCGCCTGGCGGAGCTTTCCGGCCGGGCTTCGGAACACGTCCTTAAGGAGGAAGTGGAGGAAACGGGCCTAGCCCCCGAGGCCATTTTGGCCAAACTGGCGGAGCGCCTTAGCGTCATGCGGGACTCCATTCGCCGGGGCCTGGCCTCGGACGCCCCCAGCGTGGCAGGGATGGTGGGGAAAAACGCCAAGACGCTTTGGGAAGCGGAAGACCCCCTAAAGGACCCTCTCTTGAAGCGGGTCCAGGCCTACGCCATGGCGGTGAACGAGGAGAACGCCCGCATGGGGCGCATCGTGGCCGCCCCCACGGCGGGGAGCGCCGGCACCCTGCCCGGGGCCCTTTTGGGGGTGGCGGACCACCTGGGCATTCCCGACGAGAAGCTCCTCATGCCCCTGGTCCTGGCGGCCGGGGTGGCCAAGATGATCAGCCGGGTCATCCACATCGCCGGGGCGAGCGGGGGGTGCCAGGCGGAGATCGGTGCTTCCGCCGCCATGGCCGCCGCCGCCGTGACGGAACTCCTTGGGGGAAGCCCCGAGGCCTCGGCCCACGCCGCCGCCCTGGCCCTTCAGAACACCCTGGGCCTCGTCTGTGACCCCGTGGGGGGGTTCGTGGAGGTGCCCTGCGTGATGCGGAACGGCTTCTACGCCGTGCACGCCGTGAGCGCTGCCTCCATGGCCCTGGCGGGGATAAGGAGCGTCATCCCCCCGGACGAGGTGGTCTTGGCCATGGCAGGGATTGGCCGCCTCCTCCCTCTGGAGCTCAAGGAAACGGGCCTTGGCGGCCTGGCCGATACCCCCACGGGGCGCAAACTGGCCGAAGAGGCCCTCAAGAAAGCCCCCTAGCGGGCGGTCCAGCCCAGGTCAATGGGGAAGACCGCCCCTGTGATGGCCCCCGCTTTCTCCGAGGCCAGGTAGAGGGCCAAGGCCGCCACCTCCTCGGGCTCAATGAGGCGCTTGATGGCGGCCTGGGCCAGGAAGACCCGCTCCACCACCTCCGCCTCCGGTATGCCCAAGGTCCGCGCCTGGTCGGCCACCTGGTTTTCCACCAAGGGGGTGCGCACGTAGGCCGGGGCGATGGCGTTTGCCGTGACCCCATAGGGCCCGGCCTCCAAGGCCACCGTCTTGGTGAGGCCGATAAGCCCGTGCTTGGCGGCGATGTAGGCGGATTTGTAGGGGCTTGCCACCAGGCCGTGGACGCTGGCGATGTTGAGGATGCGGCCATACCCTCGCTCCTTCATGCCCGGCAGAAGGGCCTGGATGAGCTGGAAGGGGGCGGTGAGCATCACCTGGAGCATCCTCTGCCAGGTTTCCAGGGGGAAGGCCTCCACGGGGTCTATGTGTTGGAAGCCGGCGTTGTTCACCAGGATGTCGGCGCCGAAGCGGGCCGCCTCCCGCCCCAGGGCGGCCACCTGTTGGGGATCCGCCAGGTCGGCCTGGAGGTAGACCCCGCCTAGCTCCTCTGCGAGGGCGCTTGCATCCCTTACGTCGTGGACCAGGACCTTGGCCCCTTCCCGGGCGAAGGCCTCGGCGATGGCGCGCCCGATGCCGCTGGCGGCGCCCGTGACGAGGACCGTCTTGCCTGCGAAGCTATCCATCTCCTCGTTGCCTCCTTGGGCTATCCTACATCGGGTAGACCGCGCGTATCCGGAAGCGCCTCGTGCAAGGGGTTTCCCCCTTGGCAAAGGGAACCCGGGCCCACACGGGGCCCGGGCGAAAGCGCTTGGGGTTTAGGCCGCCTTCTTCGCCTCCTTCCGCCTAAGGTTCTTCCAGAACACCACCAGGGCGCTCACCACGTAGATGGAGCTATAGGTGCCCACGAAGATGCCCACGAAGATGGCCAGGGCGAAGTCCCGGAGGACGCTTCCTCCCAGGAAGAGGAGGGCCAGGATGGGGAGGAGGGTGGTGAGGCTCGTCATGAGGGTGCGGGAGAGGGTCTGGTTGATGGAGCGGTTCACCAGTTCGGCGTACGGCAAGCCCCTAAGGAGCTTCTGGTTTTCCCGTATCCGGTCGGAAACCACGATGGAGTCGTTGATGGAGTAGCCCACCACGGTGAGGAGGGCGGCGATGGTGGGGATGGAGAACTCCAGGTTGAGAAGGCTATACATCCCCGCCACGATGGCCACGTCGTGGGCCACGGCCAAGACGCTCGCCACCCCGAAGGTCCAGTCAAAGCGGAAGGCCACGTAGAGGAGGATGAGCCCCAGGCCCACCAGCACCGCCATGACCGCATCCCGGCGGAGCTCCGAGCCGATGGCTGGGCCCACGGTCTCCGAGGTGAGGACCGTGGCCTTGAGCTCCGTTTCCAGGAGCCTTTCCAGTTCCAGGCGCTTCTCGTCGGGGAGAGGGGGGAGCTTGACGGAAAACTCCTTGTGGTCCGCCACGGGGGCCTGGACCTCGGTGATCACCGCTTCTTTAGCGGGGAAGCCCCTTTCTTCCAGGAAGCGCCTTAGGGCGTCCACGCTCGTCCCGGGAGCGGTGCGCAGGGTGTAGGCGGTGCCCCCCGTGAAGTCAATGGAGTAGTTGAAGCCCTTGGTGAAGACCACCCCCGCCGCAAAGACGGCCAGGAGCAGGGTGGCCACGGTGATGTACCGGGCAGGGCCCATGAAGTTGAAGCGGGGGTCCACGAGCCACATGGGGGGGCGGATTTCCCGGCGTTCCGCCAGGCGTTCCAGGAGGTAGCGGCTAAAGACCAGGTTGGAGAAGACGCTCGCCACCACCCCGATGGCCAGGACCACGGCGAAGCCCCGCACGGGCCCCGTGGCGTACTGGTAAAGGGCCGCCGCCGCCAGGAGGTGGGCGGCGTTCACGTCCAGGATGGTGAGGGTGGAGTGTTTGAAGCCCTCGGGGATGGCCTGGCGGAACCGTTTCCCGGCCCGTAGCTCCTCCTTGATGCGCTCAAAGGAGAGGACGTTCCCGTCCACCGCCGCCCCCAGGGTGAGGACCAGGCCGGCGATGCCGGGGAGGGTCAGGGTGGCCCCGAGTCCCGAGAGGAGGCCGAGGATAAGGGCGGAGGTGTAGAGGAGGCCCAAGGAGGCCACCAGGCCGAGGCTTGTCCCGTAGTAGGCGAAGATGAGGAGGAAGATGGCGAGCGTTCCGATAAGGGCCGAGCGGATGCCCGCCTGGATGGCGTCTTGGCCCAGGGTGGGGCCGATGGCCCGGATCTCCGCCACCTTGAGGGGCACGGGCAGGGCCCCTGAGCGCAGGACCAGGGCGATCTCGCTGGCCTCCTCGAGGCCGGAAAGGCCCTCAATCACCGCCTGCCCTCCGGTGATGGCCTGGCGGATTACGGGGGCGGTGTAGACCTTGCCGTCCAGGACGATGGCGAGCTGCTTGCCCACGTTGGCCCGGGTCACCTCCTCAAACTTCTTCGCCCCTTCCGGGGTGAAGGTGAGGGCCACCTGGGGGCGGCCAAACTGGTCAAAGACCGCCCGGGCGTCCGCCAGGTCCGCTCCCGTCAAAAGGGGTGGGCCTAGGTCCTCGGGCTTGATGAGGTCCTTTTCCAAATCTTCCCGCTTGAGCCGCGGGTTTTCCCTAAGGGCCTGGTTGATCTGGGCCACGGTGGTGCCGGTGGCCCCTTCCTTGAGGATGCGGAACTCCAGCACCGCTCGCTGGCCGATGAGCTTGAGCGCCCGGTCCTGGTCCGCCTGGGAGAGCCCGGGCAGCTCCACCACGATGCGCTTCTGGCCCTGGATCTGGATGAGGGGTTCCGCCACCCCCAGGGCGTTGATGCGGTTTTCCAGAACGGTGCGGGCCTTTTCCAGGTCATCGGGGGTGGGGTTCTCCACATCCGCTTCCAGGACGATGCGCAAGCCCCCTTTGAGGTCCAGACCTAGCTTGATCTTGGGTTCGCTTGGGGCCCAAGGCTTCCAGACGAAGAGCAAGGAAAGGAGAAAGAGGGATAGGAGGAAAAGTCCGTTAAGTAGCTTGCGGTTCATGCCCACTCCTTTGGCATACGTCAAGGCTCCTATAGCCGGGGGAAGGCCGGAAGACCCCCTAGGCTTGGCGCCCCCTTCCCGTAAGGCGCCAAGGGCGGGGGGAGGGCCTTAGCCGCCTTCTAGCTGGAGTTTCCGATAGAGGAGGTAAAGCCCGGGTTGGGGTAGGGTCTCCCGTAGGGCGGGAAGCGGGCTATTCCTAGGCCGGGGCGGCCGGGGCAGGGTGGGCCGGCTTACGCTCCCCCAAAGGGGCGGCGCAAAGCTCCCGCCCCGGTCTTCCTTTAACACGAGGGTGGGGCCTTTAGCCAGAAGCCCCGCCTCCCCCTTGCCCGGGGAAGGGGAGAGGGCGAACCCCGGCAAGAGGAGGCCTAGGGCGGCCAGAAGCCTCAGGCCCCGCATGGCCTTTAGGCGGGCACCTCCACCATCTGGAAGGCTTCTATGATGTCCCCTTCCTGGAAGTCGTCAAAGCCCTCGAGGCCAATCCCGCACTCGTACCCCTGGGCCACCTCCCGCACGTCCTCCTTGAAGCGCTTGAGGCTGGCGATGCGGCCTTTCCAGATCTCCTGCCCCTTGCGCAGGACCCTCACCTCGGCGTTCCGGGGGATCTTGCCCTGGGTCACCATGCACCCCGCCACCTGCTTGCCCGTGGGCAGGCGGAAGACGGCGCGCACCTCGGCCCGGCCCAGGATCTCCTCCTTGTACTGGGGCTCCTTCTGCCCCTTGACCATGGCCCGCACCTCGTCAATAAGGTCGTAGATGATGCGGAAGGTCTTGAGGAGCACGCCCTTCTGCTCCGCCGCCTTCTTCACCGAGCCTGGGGGGTTCACGCCGAAGGCCAGGATGGCGGCCCCCGCCGTCTGGGCCAGGAGGACGTCCGACTCCGTGGGGGCGCCCACCTGGGCCAGGAGGACGTTGATGCCCACCTCCTCGGTGCTCTCCTTGGCCAGGATGTGCTGGATAGCTTCCAAGGAGCCTTGGGTGTCCGCCCGCAGGATGAGGTTCACCTCCTTCTTGCCCTCCTCCTGCAAGGCCCGCAGGAGGTCGGCCATGGTCTTGGGGCGGCGCTCCTTTTCCGCCTCTTCCCGGGCGCGGCGCTCCTCCTTCCGCTCCTCGGCGATCTCCTTGGCAGCCTCGAGGTCCGGCACCCACTCCACCACATCCCCGGCGTGGGGGAGTTCTTGGAAGCCCAGGACCTGGACGGCGCTCCCCGGCCCCGCTTCCTTGCGCTGGTTCCCGTCGGCGTCCAGCATGGCCCGGATGCGCCCGTAGACCTCCCCGGCCACCACGTAGTCCCCCACGCGGAAGGTGCCTTCCTGCACCAGCATGTTGGCGATGATCCCCGCCTGCTTGTCCAGCTTGGACTCCAGGATCACCCCCCGGGGCTCGGCGTTGGGGTCGGCCCGGTAGTCCTCCAGCTCGGCGATGAGGAGGATCATCTCCAAAAGGTCCTGCACCCCCTGCCCCGTCTTGGCGCTGATGGGGACGATGATGGCGTCCCCGCCGTACTCCTCCGGGACGAAGCCCCGCTCCATGAGTTGCCGCTTCACCTTCTCGGGGTCGGCCTGGGGCAGGTCCATCTTATTCAGGGCGAAGATGATCTTCGCCCCGGCGGCCTTGGCGTGGGCGATGGCCTCCTCGGTCTGGGGCATGACCCCGTCGTCGGCGGCGATGACGATGACGGCGATGTCCGCCACCTTAGCCCCCCGCTGGCGGATGGTGGTGAAGGCCTCGTGGCCCGGGGTGTCAATGAAGACCACGGTACCCTGAGGGGTCTTGACCTCAAAGGCCCCCACGTGCTGGGTAATCCCCCCCGCCTCCTTCTCGGCGATGCGGCTTTTGCGCAGGTAGTCCAAGAGGGTGGTCTTCCCGTGGTCCACGTGGCCCATGATGACCACCACGGGGGGGCGTTTGGGGAGGCTCTTCCTGCGCTCTTCCTCCGCCAGCTTCTCTTGGAGCCCCCGTTGCTCCCGCACGAGCTCCCGCACCGCCTCGGCGTCCTCTTCGGAAAGGGTGGAGGCGTGGGACTTGTAGGGAACCCCCATCTGGTCCAGGAGCTCCAAAAGCTCCTCGTTTTCCATGCCCAGCTCTTTAGCCAGCTGGTAGATGCGTACCTTGGCCATCGTTACCTCCTAAATGGGCCCAAAGGGCCTCGGAAAGCGCCTTGGCCCGGGCCCCGGCGAAGCGCCTTAGTTTCTTTTCCGTCCAGCAGTCCGGGTTGTCGGGGCAGACGTAAGCCCCCCGGCCCGGAAGCTTGCCCGTGGGGTCCAGCCGGAACCCCTCGGGGGTCATGAGGATGCGCAAAAGCTCCCCTTTAGGCCGCCTCCTACGGCAGGCCACGCACATGCGTAAGGGGATGTGCCGCATCACTCGGAAAGGTCCTTGAAGAGCTTTTCAAACTCTTCCCGGGCCCGGGTGGGCGCACCCGCTTCCTCCTCGGCGGCCCGGCGGATGGCCTCGTCCAGGTCGGAGATCTCCGCCTCCTCAAAGTGGATGTCGTACCCCGTGAGCTTGGAGGCCAGGCGCACGTTCTGCCCCCCGGTGCCGATGGCCAGGGAGTGCTGGTCCTTGGTCACCTTTACCCGGGCCTTCTTCGTTTCCGGGTCCAGCTCAATGGAGCCCACCTGGGCGGGGGAGAGGGCGTTGCGGATGAACTCCTTGGGGTCCTTGGACCAGAGGATGATGTCCACCTTCTCCCGGCCCAGCTCCGCCGAAACCGCCTGGATGCGCTGCCCCTTGTGGCCGATGCAGGCCCCGATGGGGTCCACGTTGGGGTTGTGGCTCATCACCGCCACCTTGCTGCGGCGGCCAGGCTCCCGGGCGATGGCCTTGATCTCCACGATGCCCTCGGCGATCTCCGGGACCTCCTGCTTGAGGATGTGTTCCAAGAGCTTCTCGTGGGCCCGGCTCACGATGAGGGAAGGCCCCTTGGCGGAGCGGTCCACCTTCTTCAGGTAGACCTTAAGGCGCTGCCCGGGGTAGTACTTCTCCGTGGGGATCTGCTCGCTCTTGGGCAGGTAGGCCTCGCCCCGGCCCAGCTCCACGAAGACGTTCCCCCGGTTGTCCACCCGGGTCACCACCCCCGTGAGCACCTGGCCCTCCTTGTCCTTGTACTCGTTGTAGATGCGGTTGCGCTCGGACTCCTTGAGGCGTTGGGTGAGGATCTGGCGCAGGTCCTGGATGGCCATGCGGGAAAGCCCCTCGGGGTCAATGGGGAACTCCATCTCGTCCCCCACCTGCACCTCGGGGTCGTACTGGAGGGCCTCGGAAAGGGCGATCTCCTTGTCCGGGTCCTCCACCTTCTCCACCACCTTGCGGACCTCCACCATCTCAATGCGGCCCGTCTGGGGGTCAATGTACACGTCCACCTCGGGGCCCTTGCCGGCGTCCACCTCTTCCTTGCGGTAGCCCTTCTGCCGTTTGATGTAGGCCTTGCGCAGGGCCTCCTTGAAGGCTTCTAGGATCTCTTCGGTGCTTACGCCCCGCTCCAGGGCCAGCTGTTGCATGGCGTCAACGAATTCCCGGTTCATGCTTCCTCCTACCTAGGCTCCTCGGGCCACTCGGCCAGGTTGGCGCGGAAGGTGCCGAGCTTTAAGCGCTTCTCCTCGAGGCCCACCTGGAAGACCACCTCGTCCCCCTCCACCCTGAGGATCCGCCCCACGAAGCCCTCGGGCCCTGCTACCTTGGCCTTTAGGCCCTGGAAGCGCTCAAAGTGGCGGCGGGTGAAGAGGGGGCGCTTGGGCCCGGGGGACTCCACCAGAAGCCGGTAGCTTCCCGGGATGGGGTCTTCCCGGTCCAAGGCGGCCTCTATGTGGCGGCTCGCCCGTTCCAGGTCGGCCACGGTGATGGGCTTCTCGTCTAGGCGCTCCAGGCGCACCAGGACTTCGCCTGGGGCTTCCTTCACCTCCAGGACCTGAAGGCCCAAGGCCTCCACCGCCTCTTCCACCAACCGCCAAAGGTCTACAGGCACCTCCCCACCTCCCTTCACAAAGGAAGGGTGGGCTTACACCCACCCCCCTCCCTTGGGAGCACTGGGCTCAGTTTACACCCAAGGGGCGCTTGACTACAACCCCTTTAGCCTGGTACACTCAAGGTTGCCGGTCCGAGCCCGGCTTAGGACACGGGGGTGAACGGTCTCGACGGGGGTCGCCGAGGGTGTGGCTGCGCGCCGAGGTGCGGGTGGCCTCGTAAAAACCCGCAAAAGAATAAAGGCCAACAAGCCTCTTGCTCTCGCGGCTTAATGACCGCGGCCTCGCCTGGAAGCCCCGCCGGGGGCTCGCCAGCGCGGGGACACGAAACCCGGCTAGCCGAGGGCCAGGCTCCGTAGCCCAAGGCGAAGCTTAACGGAGCTCGCTCCTGGCCGCCCGTCCGCGGGCTAAGCCAGGAGGACACCCAAAACGCGGACTACGCGCGTAGACGCCCGCCGTAGGGACCTTCGGACGGGGGTTCAACTCCCCCCACCTCCACCAGACAGGGCGCCCCAAGGGGCGCCCTAACCTTTTTGGGCGCTTTGGGACACATCTCCTTTGGCCTCTTGGTAAAGTGAGGTAGGTGCCTTGGGCACCTCCTTCGGGGCGGGGTGGAAGTCCCCACCGGCGGTGACAGCCCGCGAAGCCCTTTGGGGCCCGACCCGGTGGAATTCCGGGGCCGACGGTGAAAGTCCGGATGGGAGAAGGAGGGCCGTTTGCGCGAACTGGACGAGCGGTTTCTCAAAAGAGCCTTGCAACTGGCGGAAAGGGCCCGTGGCCACACGAGCCCCAACCCCCTGGTAGGGGCGGTGCTGGTTCGGGAAGGGCGCATCGTGGGGGAGGGGTACCATCCCCGGGCGGGGGAGCTCCATGCGGAGGTCTTTGCCCTGGAGGAGGCGGGGGAGAAAGCCCGGGGGGCCACGGCCTACCTGACCCTGGAGCCCTGCGACCACTTTGGCCGCACGCCCCCTTGCTCCTTGGCCCTCCTCGAGGCGGGGGTGGCGCGGGTGGTGGTGGCGGCCCGGGACGAGAACCCCGTGGCCCGGGGCGGCTTGGAGCGCCTGAGGCGGGCAGGGGTCCAGGTGGAGGAGGGCCTTTTGGCCGAGGAGGCGAGGCTTCAGAACGAGGCCTTCTTCACCGCCTTGAGGAAGGGGAGGCCCTTCGTCCTCCTAAAGGCCGCCCTCACCCTGGACGGGAAGGTGGCGGCCGCCTCGGGGGATGCCCGCCACGTGTCCTCGGAGGCGAGCCGCCGGGTGGCCCACGCCTACCGCCAGTGGCTCCCGGCGGTGGTGGTGGGGGTGGGCACGGTGCTAAGGGACGACCCCGCCCTCACCGTGCGCCACCCCGACTTCCGCCCCTTTCCCCACATGGTGGAGCCGCCCCCCTTGCGGGACCCCCTGAAGGTGGTCCTGGACACCGAGGCCCGCACCCCCCCCACCGCCCGGCTTTTCGCCCCGGGGCCTCGAGGGGAGCCCGCCCGGGTCCTCCTCCTGGTGGGGCGAGGGGCCCCCAAGGACAGGCTTTTGGCCCTGGAGCGGGCGGGGGCGAGGGTGGTGGAGCTTCCCCGGGAGGGGGGAAGGGTGAGCCCGGAGGCCGCCTTGGCCTTCCTCTGGGAAGAAGGGGTGGACGGGGTCTTGCTGGAGGGGGGGCCTCGGGTGGCGGGGGCCTTTTGGGCCCGGGGGCTGGTGGACAAGGTGGCCCTTTTCCTCGCCCCCAAGGTGGTGGGGGAGGGGAAGGGGCTTTTGGAGGGCCTGGCCCTTTCCCGCATGGCGGAGGCCTTCCGGCTTCGCCTGGTGCGGCGGGAGTGGCTTGGGGAAGACCTTTGGCTGGAAGGGTACCTGGAGGTATAGGTGTTCACGGGACTGGTGGAGGAAACCGGGGAGATCCTTAAGGTGGAGGAAGGCCCCTTCCTGCGGGTGCGGGTCGCCGCCAAGGAGGTGCTTTCCGACCTGAAGGTGGGGGATTCCGTAGCGGTGGACGGGGTCTGCCTCACGGCGGTGGCGGTGGACGGGGAGGGGTTTTGGGTGGAGTTGGCCCAGGAAACCCTGCGCCGCACCGCCCCCACCTGGCGGGTGGGGCACCGGCCCAACCTGGAGCGGGCCCTTAAAGTGGGGGACCGGCTTGGGGGGCACTTCGTCACCGGGCACGTGGACGGGGTGGCGGAGCTCGTGGGGGTGCGGGAGGCCCCGGGGGCCAAGGACTTCTACTTTAGGCCCCCAAGGCCCCTCGCCCGCTACATCGCCGAGAAGGGGAGCGTGGTCCTAAACGGGGTTTCCCTCACGGTGGCGGGGCTTGAAGGGGAGGCTTTCTGGGTCACCTTGATCCCCCACACCCTAAAGGTCACCAACCTGGGGGGCCTCCGGGTGGGGGACGGGGTGAACCTGGAGGTGGACCTCATCGCCCGGTACGTGGAGCGGCTTTTGGGGGAGAGGGATGGAAGGCTTGGCTAGCGTCAGGGAGCTTCTGGAAGAACTCCGCCAGGGCCGCCCGGTGGTCCTGGTGGACGACGAGGACCGGGAGAACGAGGGCGACCTCATCATGGCGGCGGAGCACGTCACCCCCGAGTGGGTGAACTTCATGCTACGGGAGTGCCGCGGCCTCCTCTGCGTGGCCCTCACGGAGGAGAGGGCTAAGGCCTTGGACCTCCCCCTCATGGTGGAGAAGAACCAAGACCCCCAGGGCACCCGCTTCACCGTGAGCGTGGACGCCCGGGGGACCACCACGGGGATCTCCGCCTACGAGCGGGCGGCCACCATCAGGCTTTTGGCGGACCCCGAGGCCACGGCCCAGGACTTCCGCCGCCCGGGGCACATCTTCCCCTTGGTGGCCCGGCCTGGGGGGGTGTTGCGCCGCGCCGGGCACACCGAGGCCACGGTGGACCTCCTGCGCCTCGCCGGGCTTACCCCGGTGGGTAGCCTCATTGAGATCCTCAAGGAGGACGGCACCATGGCCCGCCTGCCGGACCTCTTGGAGTTCGCCCGGCGGCACGGCCTAAAGGTGGGGACCATCGCCGACCTCATCCGCTACCGCCTGGAGAAGGGGGACCTGTACGTGCGCCGAGAGGCGGAGGCCACCCTTCCCACCCGCTTCGGGGAGTTCCGCATCCTGGGGTACCGGGACACCCTCACGGGGGAGGAGCACGCCGCCTTGGTCATGGGGAGCTGGGAGCCGGAGGAGCCCGTCTTGGTGCGCATGCACTCGGAGTGCCTCACGGGGGATGCCCTCCACTCCCTAAGGTGCGACTGCGGCTTCCAAAGAGACCTGGCCCTGGAGCGCATCGCCCAGGAGGGGAAGGGGGTCTTGGTCTACCTCAGGCAGGAGGGGCGGGGGATTGGCCTCATCAACAAGATCCGCGCCTACCACCTCCAGGACCAGGGCCTGGACACGGTGGAGGCCAACCTGGCCCTGGGCTTCCCCCCGGACCTCAGGGACTACGGGGTGGGGGCGCAGATCCTCTACGACCTGGGGGTGCGGAAGATGCGCCTTTTGACCAACAACCCCCGCAAGGTGAAGGCCCTTTCCGGCTTCGGCATAGAGATCGTGGAGCGCATTCCCTTAAGGGCCGGGGACAACCCCTTCAACGAGCGCTACCTCCAGGCCAAAAAGGAGAAGCTGGGCCACTGGATGGACTAGGATGCCCCTTGGGGTGCGCCTCTTAAGGGCCTCCGTTATCCTCCTGCTCCTCCTCGCCTTCCTAGACCTCCGCCTGCCCCTAAAGGGGCGGGTGGTTTACCTATTGGATTTCTCCCCTTCCGCCCGGGAAAGCGTCTTCGCCGCGGCGGAAAGGCTTCCTAGGGACGGGGTCTATTTGGCCTTTGCCGAAAGGGTGGCGCGGCTTCCGGGCCCCACGGCGAGGCGGCTGGACCTAGGGGAGGGGACGGAGGTGCAGGGGGCTTTGGCGGAGGCCTTGCGCCTGGGGGCGGACCGGGTGGTCCTGGTTTCCGATGGGCTTTTCCCCCCCGTGCCCTCCCCCCTTCCCCTGGATGCGGTGTACGTGCTCCCAAGGCCCTTCGTGGCCCTTCGCCTCCTCCCCCCGCCCTTTCCCCTCCTGGGGGAGACGGTGGGGGTGCGGGTGGTCCTCGAGGCCCCCTTGCCCGCCGAGGTGCGGCTTAGGGTGGAGGGGCCGGGGGGCACGTGGGAGCGGGCGCTCAGGGTGGAGGGGCGGGTGGCCTTCACCTACACCTTTCCCCTTTTGGAGGAAGGGGAGGTGCGGGCGGAGGCGGTGGGGCCCTGGGGGCGGAGCGCGGCCAGGGTGGAGGTGGCCCCCCAGGACCGGGCGAGGGCCTTGGTCCTGGGCGACCCCGCGTTGGCCCGCTACCTCGAGGCCCAGGGCTTCCAGGTGGAGGAAGGCCCTTTCCGGCTTCCCCTGGAGGCGGACCTGGTGGCGGTGGGCCTTGGGGTCTTGGACCTGCCCGAGGGGGCGCCGGAGGCCCTTAGGGACTACCTCCGCCGGGGCGGGGGCCTCCTCTTCACCGCCACCCCCAAGGGGCTTTTCTTCGGGGGCTGGGACCGGGCGATGCCCGAGGAGCTTCCCCTGAAGCCCCTGGGGCGGCAAGGGGCGGCCTTGGTCCTGCTCCTGGACGTTTCCGGGAGCATGGAGGGGGAGAAGCTCGCCCTGGCGGTGGCGGCGGCCCTGGAGCTCGTGCAAAGCGCCGCCCCCGAGGATTACCTGGGGGTGGTGGCCTTCGCCTCGGGGCATCGGGTCCTCTTCCCCCCGAGGCCCATGACGGACCGGGCCAAAAAGGAGGCGGAACGCCTCCTCCTCTCCCTAAGGGCGGGCGGGGGCACGGTGCTGGGCGGGGCCCTGCGGGAGGCGGTGGGGCTCTTGCGGGGGGTCCCCGTGGCCCGCAAGGGGATCTTGGTCCTCACGGATGGCCTCGTTTCTGACCCCAAAGAGCCCCTCCTGGCCCTGGCGGAGGGGGCGGGGGCGGAGGTTTCCGCCATCGCCTTGGGGGAGGATGCGGACCACGACTTTTTGGAGGCGCTTTCCCGGCGGGGCGGGGGCCGCTTCTACCGGGCGGCCACGGCCCGGGAGCTTCCCCGGCTTTTCCTCAAGGAGGGGCAGGAGGTCTTCGGGAAGGAGGCGGTGGAGGGGCGGTTTCCCGTGGAGGCGCTTCCCCACCCCCTCACGGAGGGCTTCCTTTTCCCGCCCCTTTCCGTCCTCCTCCCGGCAAGGGCCGAGCCCTGGGCCGAGGTGCTCCTAAAAAGCGGGGAGCGGGCGGTGCTCGCCGTGGGGGAGCGGGGCGAGGGGCGGGTGGCGGCCCTGGCCACGGACCTTTCCCGCTCCTGGCGGGACTTTGAGGGGGCTTCCGCCTTCCTTGGGGGGCTCGCCCGGTACCTGGCGGGCACGGGGCGGGCCCTCGCCCTCTACGCCTACCCCGAGGGGGAAGGGGTGCGGGTGGTGGCCCTGGGGCGGCTCGAGGCCCCGAGGCTTCTGACGGGCGGCGCGGAAACCCCCATGGTGCCCACGGGGCCTTTGCGCTTTGAGGCCCGCGTGGCGGGTCCCGGGGTTCTCCTGGACGGGAAGCGCCGCATCCCCTTGGCCGTTCCCCTTCCCGGGGAGTGGACGCCCAGGGACGGGGCGGCCACCCTCAGGGCCATGGCGGAGGCGAGCGGCGGGCGGCTTCTGGCCCTGGAGGAGGTGGGCAGGCCCCCTCCTAGGCCCCTTCCCCTAAGGCCCTACCTCCTGTGGGCGGCTCTTCTCCTCTTCCTCCTGGAGCGGGTTTGGGAGGCCCGGGTGAGCCGGGGCACACTTTCCCAAGGCGCCCTCGGTTAGCCTGGCGGCGAAGGGGGTCAGTATGGACCGCAGGCGGTTTATCGGCCTTTCTGGTGGGTTTCTCTTGGCGGCGGGGTTTGCCCCCGCCTGGGGCCAGGGGCGGCCTCCCAAGGGGGTGAACGGGGGCGGGTTTTACCGCTTCGCCCTAGGGCGGATGGCCGTCACCATTCTCTCCGATGGCCAGTCGGCCCCGGGGCCCCTTCTCCCCAACTGGGGGGCGAACCCCGAGCTCCAGGGGGAGTTCCGGCGCGTGCTCCAGGAGCACTTCCTCAACCCGGACGCCACCCGCAACAACTTCAACCCCGTCCTCCTGGACCTGGGGGAGGCGAGGCTCTTGGTGGACACGGGCCGGGGGGTGGGGGCTGGGGGGAGGCTTCTTGCGCACCTGGAGCTCGCCGGCTACGCCCCCGAGGACATCACCCACGTCTTCCTCACCCACGGCCACCCCGACCACATCGGGGGGCTGGTGGACGAAAGGGGGCGGCCGGCCTTCCCCCAGGCGGTCCACCTCATGGGCCGGGTGGACCTGGACTACTGGCTCAAGAACCCCTCCCAGGCGGTGGAGCGGGCCCTCTTTCCCTTGCGGGACCGCATCCGGCCCGTGGAGGACGGGGAGGAGATCCTCCCTGGGGTAAGGGCCGTGGCCTCCTTCGGCCACACCCCGGGGCACATGAGCCTCGAGGCCACCTCCGAGGGGAAAACCCTCTTCCTCTTCGGGGACGCCGCCGGGCACTACCTCCTCTCCTTGCGCTTTCCCCAGGCCTACCTCGGCTTTGACATGGACAAGGCGGAGGTGGTGCGCACCCGGGCCCGGCTTTTTAGGAAGGTGAGCGAGGAGAAAAGCCTCATCACCGCCTACCACTTCCCCTGGCCCGCCCTGGGGTACATCCGCCGGGAAGGGGAGGGGTATGCCTTCGTCCCCGCCTTCTTTGAGTTCTAATGTGCAAAAATCACATGGGCAACAGGGAAGGGGGCCTAGGCTAAGGCCATGTTCCACTGGGACGATGACCTGGAGCGCCGCATGCGGGCGGAGTTGGCGCGGCGCGAAATGTGGGAGAAGCCCCTGAGGGAGGAGATTGACAGGTTACGCCTGGAGGTGTTGCGGCTCAAAGAGCTGGTCCGGCACCTGCAAGGGGACAGGGAAGCCCTCCGGTGGCAGGTGCGGGAGATCTTCCTGGGGCGCGCTTTCCCCGAGGAGGAGCTCCTTTGGGCCAAGAGGGTCCTGGAGGAAGCCTGGCTGGAGCTTAGCCTCATGGGCTCGGAGCGGGCCTCCGAGGTGAGCCAGCTCATCCACCATCTGGAGCGGATTTGGAACGCCCGAAATCCTCGCCGATCTGTATCAAAACCGCCTCCCCCCGAACCGTGAGGGTCCCCTCGGCGTAAAGCTCCGTTTCCACCACCACCTTCTTGCCCTTGACCTCCTTGGGCCTGCCCACCAGGAGGAGCTCGGGGCCCAGGGGGGTGGGCTTCAGGTAGTCCACCTTGAGGCTTGCGGTGACGAAGCGCAAGGGGTGGGCCTCGAGGCTAAGCCCTTCCGCCGCCGCCTTGGCTGCGGCGGCGGTGGCGGTGGAGTGGCAGTCCACCAGGGAAGCGAGAAGCCCCCCGTAGACGAAGCCAGGGATGGCGGTGTGGTGGGGGTTTGGGGTGAAGCGGGTTTCGCTTTCCCCCTTTTCCCCGCGCCAATAGGTCTTGATGTGGAGGCCGTGGGCGTTGAGGTAGCCGCACCCGTAGCAGTGGGCCCACTCCGGGGGGTAGTAGAGCTGGATGGCCTTCATCCGAGCCCCTGGGCCCGCCAGCGTTCGGGCACCGCTTGCCGGAGAAAGTCCACGATGTCCTGGGTGCTGGTGCCGGGGCCGAAAACCGCCGCCACCCCGAGCTCCTTGAGCTTGGGCACGTCCTCGTCGGGGATGATGCCGCCCCCGAAAAGCAGGATGTCCGAGGCCCCTTGCTCCTCCAAAAGCCGCTTCACCTCGCGGAAGTAGTGCATGTGGGCCCCGGAGAGGATGGAAAGTCCAATGGCGTCCACGTCCTCCTGGATGGCGGCGGAGACGATCATCTCAGGGGTCTGGCGGAGCCCCGTGTAGATCACCTCCATCCCCGCATCCCGCAGGGCCCGGGCCACCACCTTGGCCCCCCGGTCGTGCCCGTCCAAGCCCGGTTTGGCGATGAGTACCCGTATGCGCCGGTCCACGCCTTGCATCCTAAACCTCCTAGACGTAGGCGGGTTCCTGATAGGTGCCGTAGACCTCCCGCAGGACGTCCATCATCTCTCCCAGGGTGCAGTAGGCCAGGGCGCACTCCACGAAGTGGGGCATGGTGTTCTGCCCCTCCACCGCTGCCCGGCGCAGGCCCGCCAGGGCCTCTTCCACGCGCTTGGGGTCCCGCTCCCGGCGTACCCGGGCCAGGCGCTCCGCCTGCACCCGTTCCACCTCGGGGTCCACCAGCTGGATGGGCACCTTCAGGGGGATTTCGTCGGTGAAGGCGTTCACCCCCACGATGATGCGCTCTTTCCGCTCCACCTCCTGCTGGTAGCGGTAGCTGGCCTCGGCGAGCTCCCTCAGGAAGTACCCCTCCTCAATGGCCCGCACCACCCCGCCCATGCGGCGGATCTCCTCAATGATGGCCATGGCCTGGCGTTCCATCTCGTCCGTGAGCCACTCCACGTAGTAGCTCCCCGCCAAGGGGTCTATGGTGTGGGTGACCCCGGTCTCGTAGGCGATGATCTGTTGCGTCCTTAGGGCGATGGTGGCGCTCTCTTCCGTGGGTAGGGCTAGGGCTTCATCGTAGGCGTCGGTGTGGAGGCTGTTGGTGCCGCCAAGCACCGCCGCCAGGGCTTGGATGGCCACCCGGGCGATGTTGTTCAGGGGTTGCTGGGCGGTGAGGGAAACCCCGGCGGTCTGGGCGTGGGTGCGGAGCATCCAGCTCGCCGGGTTCTTGGCCCCGTAGCGGTTCCGCATCTCCTTGGCCCAGATGCGCCTCGCCGCGCGGAACTTGGCGATTTCCTCAAAGAAATCGTTGTGCACGTCAAAGAAGAAGCTGATCCTCGGGGCGAACTCGTCTATGTCCAGACCCCGCTTGAGGGCGGCCTCCACGTATTCAAAGCCGTCCGCCAGGGTCCAGGCGAGCTCCTGCACGGCGGTGCTCCCCGCCTCGCGGATGTGGTAGCCGGACACGGAGATGAAGTTCCACTTGGGGACGTTTTTGGGCCCCCATTCAAAGGTGTCAATGACCAGCTTCACGCTGGGCTCGGGGGGGAAGATGAACTCCTTCTGGGCGATGAACTCCTTGAGGATGTCGTTTTGGATGGTGCCCCCGAGCTTTTTCCAGTCGTAGCCCCTCTTCTTGGCCACCGCCAGGTACATGGCCCAGATGGCGTTGGCGGGGCTGTTGATGGTCATGGAGGTGGTGACCTCCTCGAGGTTGATCCCGTCAAAGAGGATCTCCATGTCCGCCAGGCTGGAGACCGCCACCCCGCACTTCCCCACCTCCCCCTTGGAAAGGGGGTGGTCGGAGTCGTAGCCCATGAGGGTGGGGAGGTCAAAGGCCACGGAAAGCCCGGTCTGGCCCGCCTTGAGGAGTTTCTTAAAGCGCTCGTTGGTCTGCTCGGCGGTGCCGAAGCCGGCGAACATGCGCATGGTCCAGAGCTTGGAGCGGTACATGGAGCCGTAGACCCCCCGGGTGTAGGGGTACTCCCCCGGGTAGCCCCGCTTCTCCTCGTACTCCGGGTCCAGGACGCCGATGTCCTCCGGGGTGTAGAGGGGCTCTGGGGCGATGTCCGAGAGGGTGCGGTGGGCCACGGGCCTCTCGGGCATCTTCTCCAGGCTCTTTTGGTAGGTCTCCCTGAGCCAGTCGTGCTTCTTGCGCATGGGCCCTCCCTTTACCCTAAAGTTTACGCTTTTTTGCGCTAGGGGAAAAGGGCGTTATGCCTGGCGTTCGCTTTCCGGCTCCACGTGGATGGTGACCACCAGGCCCGGCATCTCCTTCTCCAGGGCCCGCTCCAGCTCGTCGCAAAGGCGGTGGGCCTCCTCCACGCTCATCCTGCCCGGCACCACCAGGTGGAACTCCAAAAAGCTCTTGGGCCCGGCCCGTCGGGTCTTTATGTCGTGCACTTCCAGGGCCCGCCCCCTCAGGTGGGCCTGGATCACCCCCTGGATCCGCTCCACCTCCTCGGGGGAAAGCCCCTCGTCCATGAGCCCCCCCACGGACTGCCGCACCAGGCGGAAGCCCATGAGGAGGATGTTCCCCGCCACCAGGAGGGCCAAGAGGGGGTCCAGAACCCAAAACCCCGTGGCCCAGGCGAGCCCCACCCCCGCCAGGACCCCCAAGGAGGTGAGGACGTCGGAAAACACGTGGTACCCGTCGGCGGTGAGGGCGGGGGAGCGGTGGCGGCGTCCCTCCCGGAGGAGGAAGTAGGCGAGAAGGCCGTTCAAGCCTGCGGCCAAGAGGCTCACGCCAAGCCCTGGGCCCAGGCCCTCGAGGGGCACGGGCCTAAGGAGGCGGGGGAGCGCCTCCTTGGCGATGAGAAGCGCCGCCCCCACCACCAAGACCCCCTCCAGCACGGCGGAGAAGTACTCCGCCTTGGTGTGGCCGAAGGGGTGGGTTTCGTCCGGGGGCTTCTGCGCCAGGCGGATGGCCAGGAGGGCGGCCAGGGCGGCGGCCACGTTCACCGTGGACTCCAGGGCGTCGGAGAGGAGGGCCACGGAGCCCGTGAGGAGGTAGGCCAGGGCCTTGAGCCCCAGGACCAGGAGGGCCACCGCAAAGCTCACCCAGGCGGCCCGTTCCGCCACCTCAGACCCCTTCTTCCGCCAGCTCCCGTTTGGGCTTGAGGAGGGGGAAGAGGAGCACGTCCCTTAAGGAGGGCTGGTCGGTGAGGATCATGGCCAGGCGGTCCAGGCCGAGGCCAAGCCCCGCCGCCGGGGGCATGCCGTACTCCAGGGCCAAGAGGAAGTCCTCGTCGGGCTCGGGGGCTTCCTCGTCCCCTTCCTTCCGCCTTCTCGCCTGTTCCAAGAAGCGCTCCCTTTGGTCCAGGGGGTCGTTGAGCTCGGAATAGGCGGGGGCGAGCTCCATGCCGGCGGCGTAAAGGTCCCACCGCTCGGTGAGCCCGGGCTTTTCCCGGTGGCGCTTGGCCAAGGGGCTAATGGCCAGGGGGAAGTCAAGGACGAAGGTGGGGTCCTGCAGGTGGGGCTCCACGTAGATGCCGAAGAGTTTGTCCAAAAGCTTGTAGCTCGGCACCTGGGCAAGCTCGGGGTGGTGGGCGTCGGCCCAGAGGCGAAGCCGATCCAGGTCCAGGGGGTCAAAGGGAAGGCCCGCCTTTTCCTTCAGGCTTTCCACGAAGGAGATGCGCTTAAAGGGCGGGGTGAAGTCCAGGATGCGGCCCTGGTAGGGCACCTGGTAGCTTCCGAAAAGGTGGAGGACGAGGCCCGAAAGGAGCTCCTCCACCAGGCTGGCCATGTCCTGGTAATCGGCGTAGGCCCAGTAGGCCTCCAGCATGGTGAACTCGGGGTTGTGGTTGTGGTCAATGCCCTCGTTGCGGAAGTTGCGCCCGATTTCAAAGACCTTTTCAAAGCCGCCCACCAGGAGCCTTTTGAGGTAGAGCTCCAAGGAGATGCGCAGGTAGAACTCGTGGTCTAGGGCGTTGTGGTAGGTCTTGAAGGGCCTCGCCTCGGCGCCGCCCGTGGTGGGTTGGAGGATGGGGGTTTCCACCTCCAGGAAGCCCTTGTCCTCAAAGAAGCGGCGGATGTAGCGCACCATGGCCGTGCGCCGCCGGAAGACCTCCCGCACCTCGGGGTTGACGATGAGGTCCAGGTAGCGCTGGCGGTAGCGGACCTCCTTGTCCCGGATGCCGTGCCACTTGTCCGGCAAGGGATGGAGGCATTTCACCAAGGGAGTCCAGGAGAGGACCTTAACCGTGACCTCCCCGGTTTTGGTGGTGAAGAGGGTGCCCCGGACCCCCAGGATGTCCCCCACGTCCAGCTTCTTGAGGAGCTCGTACTGGGGGGTGAGGTCTCTTTGGAAGTAGAGCTGGATCTTTCCGCTTTCGTCCAGTAGGTGGGCAAAGGTAACCTTGCCCATCCGCCTTACGGCCACGATGCGCCCCGCCAGGGAGACCTCCTCCGGCCACTCGGTTTCCGGGGGAGCCCCGGCTTTGGCCTTTAGGAGGTCCTGGGCGCGATCGGTCTTGGGGTAGCGGTAGGGGTAGGGGGCAAAGCCCGCCTCCACCAGGGCTTCCAGGTTGAGAAGGCGCTGGCGCGTCTGCTCGTTCATGCGTGTACCGCCACCACGCGGAACTCCTTCTTGCCCTTGGGGGTTTCCAGCGTCAGCACGTCCCCCACCCGGTGGCCCAGGAGGGCCTTGCCCATGGGGGAGGCGTCGGAGATCTTCATGGGGGTTTCCAGGACGCTGGCCTCGGCGGGGGAAACCACCTGCACCTCCAGGCGTTCCCCGGTCACGGGGTCTTCCAGCTCCACCACCGAGCCCAGCCCGATGACCTCGGTGGTGGCCTCCTCGAGGATGACCGCCCGGGAGAGGATGTCCTCCAAGGAGTCAATGCGGGCTTCAATGCGGGCCTTTTCCTGCTTGGCCGCTTCCAAGCCGGAGTCATCGTAATCGTCGGAGGACTCCATGAGCTCCTGCAGGATCTTGGTGGCCTCCTGGAGGCGCTCCCGCTCCTGCTCTAGCTGCTGCATGAGCCGCTCGTAGCCGGCTTTGGTTAGCTTTACCTCGCGCGCCATAGCTCACCTCGTAAGTCATGGAGGCCGGCCAAAGCCGACCTCCTTGGCCCAAGGGCCCCCTTCTCAGGTGAGTATACCCCGAAGGAGGATTTCCCTCAAACGTTCCGGCTCGGCGTGGCTGGCGCAGGAGGCGGTGTCCAGGCAAAGGACCAGGTAGCGGAGGTGGGTGTCCTTGCCCCCCACCGGGTGGCGGAAAAAGCCGAGGGCGCTTCCCGAGAGGTGGCGGCGGCAGGCTTCGCACACCTGGGGGCCATGGGCGGTGCCGGGGAGGGGTTCCAGTTCCAGCCGGAGCTCCGGGGGGCCCTTCTCCAGGATCACCACCCGGCCTTCCGCATCCCGGTAGTAGAGGATCTCCCCCAAGGGGAGGAGTTCAGGGGAGGTTCCTGGAAAGAGCTCCAGGATCATCTCCCGCTCTTCGTGGTCCATGGCCTTAGCTTAGCCCAAGGCGGGCGAGAAGGGGGGGTAGGAAAAGCCATAGCCCCGCGAGGAAGGCAAAGAGGCTCGCCAGGAGGACCGCCGCCGCCGCCGTGTCCTTCGCCCGCTTGGCCAGGGGGTGGTAGACGGGGCTTGCCAGGTCGGTGAGGGCCTCGAGGGCCGTGTTCACGAGCTCCAAGGAGAGGACCAGGGCGGTTAGGAGGAGGACGGGCACCAGGTTCACCCCAAGCCAAAGGGAGAGGCCCACCGCCAGAAGGCCCAAAAGGACCTCTATGCGAAAGTTCCGCTGCACCCGCCAGGCGTAGACCACGCCCTCCCAGGCGTAGCCGAAGGAGCGCGCCACCCCCTTTAGAGGGCGAGGATCCTCTCTTGGACGCGGCGGAACCCTTCCCAATCCTCCTCCTTCTGGTGGTCGTGGCCCAAAAGGTGCCATAGCCCGTGGGCCGCCAAGACCAAGACCTCCTCCTCCAGGGAAGCGCCCCGGGCTTCCGCCTGGCGCCTGGCGGTGTCCAGGCTGATCCAGATGTCCCCCAGGTGGGGGGGGACAAAGGGGTCCCCGGGCTCGTAGTGGGGGAAGGAGAGGACGTCCGTGGCCTCGTCCTCCCCCCACCAGGCCCGCTTCAGGGCCCTAAGGCGGCGGTCCCCGCTGAGGATCACCGTCACCCCCTTGTCCCCCACGCCGAGCTCGGTCATGAGGGCCGCCAGCGCCCGGCGAAGCCGGGGCCTAAGGCCTTTGGGAGGGCGCTTATTGGCTACGATCGCCACCACGCTCGGCTTCCTCGTAGGCCTTGATGATGCGGGCCACCAGGGGGTGGCGCACCACGTCGGACTCTTTGAAGTAGATAAAGGCGATGCCCTCAATCCCCTTGAGGATGCGGGTGGCCTCAATGAGGCCCGACTTCTGGTGCTTGGGCAGGTCAATCTGGGTCACGTCCCCCGTGATGACCATCTTGGAGGAGAAGCCCATGCGGGTGAGGAACATCTTCATCTGCTCGGGGGTGGTGTTTTGCGCCTCGTCCAGGATGATGAAGGCGTCGTTTAAGGTCCGTCCCCGCATGAAGGCCAGGGGGGCCACCTCAATGATGCCCGACTGCAGGTACTGTTCAAAGCGCTCGGCGTCAATCATGTCAAAGAGGGCGTCGTAAAGGGGCCGGAGGTAGGGGTCCACCTTGGCTTGGATGTCCCCGGGCAAAAAGCCCAGCTTCTCCCCCGCCTCCACCGCCGGCCGGGTGAGGACGATGCGCTTCACCTTGCGGGCGCGGAGGTGGCTTACCGCCATGGCCACGGCCAAGTAGGTCTTCCCCGTGCCGGCGGGGCCGATGCCGAAGGTGATGTCGTGCTGGGCGATGGCTTCCACGTACCGCTTCTGGCCCGGGGTCTTGGGGCGAAGCCGCCCGGGAAGGCCGAGCTCCGTTTCCGGGGTGGTGGCCTGGTAAAGCCCCTCCCCCCCTTGCGCCAGGGCCACCGCCTGCTCCAGGGTGGGCTCGTCCAGCTCGGCCCCTTGCCTAAGGAGGGCGAGGAGGTCCCTAATGGACCGCTCGGCCACCGCCACCGCCTCGGGGTCGCCGGAAAGCTCCACCTGCTCCCCGCGCACCACAAGCCGAAGCCGCTCCCCGAAGGCCTCGCGGAAAAGGGCCCTAAGCTTCTTTAGGTTCTTGTCCGCATGGCCCAGGAAGGCCAGGGTTTCCTCGGGTTTTAGGGGGATCACAAGCCTTTGGGCTTCTTCAGGATTTCGTGCCATATCACCCCTTTGAGCAAGCTTTCCCGGTCCGTGGCGAGAAGGCGTTTCTTGGCGGGCTTTTCCCGCACTTCCTCCGCTATATCCTCCCGGAAGCGAACCTCCAAGCGCTCCCGTCCCGGTGTTATGGTCCTTTCCAGGCTTTCCCCTTCCCGGGAGGGTGGGGGGCTTGGGGGCAGGGCGGGCTTGGGCTTCGGCCTGGGTTTGGGCCTGGCCTTGGGCCTAGGGGGCTCGGGCAGGGGCAGGTCCTCGGGGAAGACCGGCGGGGCCTGGGGGCTTCTCCGCAACCCCTGCAGGGCGGGGAGGACGATGAAGAAGAGGAGAAAGAGGAGGCCCAAAAGGTCGTCCAGGCTCATTCCTCACCCTCGGGTTTGGCGGCGCGGCTGATGGATTCCCGCATGTCCGTGTCCGCCTCAATGTTCTTGAGGCGGTAGTAGTCCATGACCCCTAGGTTCCCTTGGCGCAAGGCTTCCGCCAGGGCTAGGGGCACCTGGGCCTGGGCCTCCACCAGCTTGGCCCGCATGGCCTCCACCAGGGCCCGGTTCTCCTGCTCCGCCGCCACGGCCATGGCCCGGCGCTCCTCTGCCTTGGCCTGGGCGATCTTCTTGTCCGCCTCCGCCTGGTCAATCTGAAGCTGCGCCCCGATGTTCTTGCCCACGTCCACGTCGGCGATGTCCACGGAGAGGATCTCAAAGGCGGTGCCGGCGTCCAGGCCCTTTTCCAGGACGGTCTTGGAGATGCGGTCGGGGTTTTCCAGGACCTCCTTGTGGGAGTTGGCGCTGCCGATGGTGGTCACGATGCCTTCCCCCACCCGGGCGATGATGGTTTCCTCCCCGGCCCCGCCCACCAGGCGGTCAATGTTGGCCCGCACCGTGACCCGGGCGGTGGCCAGAAGCTGGATCCCGTCCTTGGCCACGGCGGCCACCATGGGGGTCTGGATCACCTTAGGGTTCACGGAAACCCGGACCGCCTCCAGGACGTCCCGCCCCGCCAGGTCTATGGCCGCCGCCCGATCAAAGGTGAGCTTGATGCCCGCCTTGTCGGCGGCGATGAGGGCGTCCACCACCCGGTCCACGTTGCCTCCCGCCAGGTAGTGGGCCTCGAGGCGGTCCAGCCGCACGTCCAGCCCCGCCTTGGTGGCCTTGATGAGGGGGTAGATGATCTTGGCCGGGGGCACGCGCCTAAGGCGCATGGCCACCAGGGTCAGGAGGGGCACCCGTACCCCCGCCGCCCAGGCGGAGATCCAAAGGCCTACCGGGATGAAGCTAAAGAAGAGGAAGACGAGGACGAGGACCAAAAAGGCCAGAAAGAGTACGCCGAGTCCTTCCATACTATTCCTCCAAAGGTTCCACCAGCACCGTGGGACCCCGCACCTCCACCACCCGTATGGCCGTGCCCTTGGGGATGAAGCCCCGGTGGGCCACCACGTCCACGCGCTTGGCGCCAAACCGCCCCACGCCCCCGGGGCGGAGGTCGGTGAGGGCTACCCCCACCGAGCCCACCTCCACCGCTTCCTCCGTGGCGTGGGCGGCGATGGCGCTTTCCAACACCAAGGCCCGGGCGGGCCGCGTCCTGGGCAGGTAGCGGAAGACCACCAGGAGGCCAAGCCCCAAGGCGATCACGGCGATGGCCAGGACCAAAAGGGCGTTCTCCCCGAAGGTGAAGTAGACGGAGGCCAGAATGGACCCCACGCCCAAGGCCCCGGCCAGGCCAAAGCCGGGGAAGAGGAAGGCTTCCGCCAAAAGGAGCACCACCCCCAGGAAGAAGAGGAGGAGCTCAAAGGCCCCGGAAAGCCCCGCAAGCCACCCCCCGGCGAAGTAAAGGGCCAAGAAGGCGAGGCCCAAGGCCCCCATGACGCCAAAGCCCGGGGTGAAGAGCTCTATGAGGAGAAGGAGAAGCCCAAGGGCGAGGAGGAGGCCGGCCACGGCGGAGCTCGTGAGGAAGCGGGCCACCTGGACCCTAGGCCCCGGCTCCAGGCGCTCCGTTTCCGGGCTGAGGCCCGCCTGCCTGAGGGCTTCTGGGAGGCTTGCCGCCTTGAAGTCCGCCACCTTGAGCTCCACCGCCTTGTCGGCGGAGAGGGTTAGGGGTTCTCCCTTGGCGGAAAGCCCGGGGACCTCCACGTTGGGGTCCACCATGGCCTCGGCGAGCTCCGTGGGCCGCCCCCGGGCCTCGGCCACGGCGCGGAACTTGCCCTTGAGGGCGGAGATGACCTTCTGGTCCGCCGCCTGGGGCTGGCCGAGGGGCGGGGCCACCAGGGGCAGGGCGGCCCCGATCTCCGAGCCTGGGAGCATGGCCACCTGGCGGCAGGCGAGGGCGATGAGGGCCCCGGCGGAGAAGGCGTTTTGCACCACGGCCAGGGTGGGGAGGGGGGTTTGCAGGATGCGGTCGGTGATGCGGATGGCGGCGTCCACCCGGCCCCCCGGCGTGTCTATGAGGAAGGCCACGCCGCTTGCCCCTTCCCGTTCCGCCC
Organism: Thermus hydrothermalis; assembly: GCF_022760925.1. Classification (NCBI taxonomy): domain Bacteria; kingdom Thermotogati; phylum Deinococcota; class Deinococci; order Thermales; family Thermaceae; genus Thermus; species Thermus hydrothermalis. Next base: position 46,670 of record NZ_JAKTNT010000015.1, read on the forward strand.
GGGAGAGGGCCTCTTCCACGAAGACCGCCAGGGCCGGGTCAATCTCCCCTTGGATGGGGATGAGGTAGGTCTTCCCCCATGCCAGGGAGAGGAGGAAGGCTAGGGCTAGGAGCCTTTTCACCGCCCTCATTCTATACGGCCCCCGGGAAGGAGTGTGGGCTATGCTGAAGGGGATGTTGCGCCTTGCCGTCCTGGGCCACCCCGTGGCCCACTCCCTCTCCCCGGCCATGCACCGCTACGCCCTGGAAAGCCTGGGCCTTAGGGGGAGCTACGAGGCCTGGGAGACCCCTTCGGAGGCCTTGCCCGATAGGCTTTCCGCGGTGCGGCGGGGTTTTCGGGGGGTGAACCTCACCATTCCCCTGAAGGAGGCGGCCTTGGCCCACTTGGACTGGGTTTCCCCGGAGGCCAAGGCCATTGGGGCGGTGAACACCGTGCTCCAGGTGGAGGGGAGGCTTCTTGGCTTCAACACGGACGCCCCCGGGTTCTTGGCCGCTTTGGAGGCGGGGGGGATACCCCTCGAGGGCCCCGCCCTGGTCCTGGGGGCGGGGGGGGCGGGGCGGGCCGTGGCTTGGGCGCTTAGGGAGGCGGGCCTCGAGGTCTGGGTTTGGAACCGCACCCCCGAGCGGGCGGAGGCCTTGGCGGCGGAGTTCGGCCTGAAGGCCGTGCCCCTCTCGTGGGCCAGGAGGGCCCGGCTTCTCGTGAACGCCACCCGGGTGGGCCTGGAGGATCCCGAGGCCACCCCCCTTCCCGAAGCGCTCCTCCCCGAGGAGGGGGCGGCGGTGGACCTGGTCTACAGGCCCCTTTGGACCCGCTTCCTCAAGGAGGCGAAGGCCCAGGGGTTAAGGGTGCAGACCGGGCTTCCCATGCTGGCCTGGCAGGGGGCCTTGGCCTTCCGCATCTGGACGGGCCTCCTCCCCGACCCCAAGGGCATGGAGGAGGCGGCCTTAAAGGCCTTAGGGGAGCCATGCGCCTGACCCTGGCCGAGCCCGTCTTCCACGAGGAAACCATCCAGAAAAGCCGCTTCATCGCCAAGGCGGCGCCCGTGGCCTCGGAAGGGGAGGCCCGGGCTTTTTTGGAACGAAACCGGGAGGAGGCGGCCACCCACAACTGCTTCGCCTACAAGATCGGCCACCTTTACCGCTTCTCGGACGATGGGGAGCCTACGGGAACGGCGGGCAAGCCCATCCTCCACGCCATTGAGGCCCAGGGCCTGGACGGGGTGGCGGTCTTGGTGGTGCGCTACTTTGGCGGCGTCAAGCTTGGGGCCGGGGGGCTCGTGCGGGCGTACGGGGGGGTGGCGGCGGAGGCGCTCAGGTGGGGGAAAAAGGTGCCCTGGGTGGAGTGGGCGGAGGCCACCTTCCTCGTCCCCTTCGCCGAGCTAGGCCGGGTCTACCCCTTGGTGCGGGACCAGGTGGTGGGGGAAAGCCACGGCCAGGAGGGGGTTCTCCTGCGCCTCCGGCTTCCCCAGGAGGCCCTCCCTTCCCTGGAGGCGGCGCTACGGGAGGCCACCCGGGGGAAGGCCCGTAGAATGTGAGGGATGCTTCCCCTCTTTGAGCCCAAGGGCCGGGTGCTCCTGGTGGACGGCCACCACCTGGCCTACCGCAACTTTTTCGCCCTCAAAGGGCTCACCACGAGCCGGGGCGAGCCGGTGCAAGGGGTCTACGGCTTCGCCAAAAGCCTCCTCAAGGCCCTGAAGGAGGACGGGGACGTGGTCATCGTGGTCTTTGACGCCAAGGCCCCCTCTTTCCGCCACGAGGCCTACGAGGCCTACAAGGCGGGCCGGGCCCCCACCCCGGAGGACTTTCCCCGGCAGCTCGCCCTCATAAAGGAGCTGGTGGACCTCTTGGGGCTGGAGCGCCTCGAGGTCCCGGGCTTTGAAGCGGACGATGTCCTCGCCACCTTGGCCAAGCAAGCGGAGCGGGAAGGGTACGAGGTGCGCATCCTCACCGCCGACCGGGACCTCTTCCAGCTCCTTTCGGACCGCATCGCCGTCCTCCACCCGGAAGGGCACCTCATCACCCCGGGGTGGCTTTGGGAGCGGTACGGTCTGAAGCCGGAGCAGTGGGTGGACTTCCGCGCCCTGGCCGGCGACCCCTCCGACAACATCCCCGGGGTGAAGGGAATCGGGGAGAAGACCGCCCTGAAGCTCCTCAAGGAGTGGGGGAGCCTGGAAAACCTCCTCAAGAACCTGGACCATGTGAAGCCTCCTTCCGTAAGGGAGAAGATCCTCGCCCACCTGGACGACCTCAGGCTCTCCCAGGAGCTTTCCCGGGTGCGCACGGACCTCCCCTTGAAGGTGGACTTTAAAAAGCGGCGGGAGCCCGATAGGGAAGGGCTTAAGGCCTTCTTGGAGCGGCTTGAGTTTGGAAGCCTCCTCCACGAGTTCGGCCTCCTGGAAAGCCCCCTTCCGGCGGAGGAGGCCCCATGGCCGCCGCCGGAAGGGGCCTTTTTGGGCTACCGCCTTTCCCGGCCCGAGCCCATGTGGGCGGAGCTTCTTGCCTTGGCGGCGAGCGCCAAGGGCCGGGTTTACCGGGCGGAGGAGCCCTATGGGGCCCTAAGGGGCCTGAAGGAGGTGCGGGGGCTTCTTGCCAAGGACCTCGCCGTCTTGGCCCTAAGGGAGGGCCTGGACCTTCCCCCCACGGACGACCCCATGCTCCTCGCTTACCTCCTGGACCCCTCCAACACCACCCCCGAGGGCGTGGCCCGGCGGTATGGGGGGGAGTGGACGGAGGAGGCGGGGGAGCGGGCGGTGCTTTCCGAAAGGCTCTACGAGAACCTCCTTGGGCGCTTGAGAGGGGAAGAGAAGCTCCTTTGGCTTTACGAGGAGGTGGAAAAGCCCCTCTCCCGGGTCCTCGCCCACATGGAGGCCACGGGGGTGAGGCTGGACGTGGCCTACCTCAAGGCCCTTTCCCTGGAGGTGGCGGAGGAGATGCGCCGCCTGGAGGAGGAGGTCTTCCGCCTGGCGGGCCACCCCTTCAACCTCAATTCCCGCGACCAGCTGGAAAGGGTGCTCTTTGACGAGCTCGGCCTTCCCCCCATCGGCAAGACGGAGAAGACTGGGAAGCGCTCCACGAGCGCCGCCGTCCTCGAGGCCCTGCGGGAGGCCCACCCCATCGTGGAAAAGATCCTTCAGTACCGGGAACTGGCCAAGCTCAAGGGCACCTACATTGACCCCCTTCCCGCCCTGGTCCACCCCAAGACGGGGCGGCTCCACACCCGCTTCAACCAGACGGCCACGGCCACGGGCCGCCTTTCCAGCTCCGACCCCAACCTGCAGAACATCCCCGTGCGCACCCCCTTGGGCCAAAGGATCCGCCGGGCCTTCGTGGCCGAGGAGGGGTACCTGCTCGTGGCCCTGGACTATAGCCAGATTGAGCTCAGGGTCCTGGCCCACCTCTCGGGGGACGAGAACCTCATCCAGGTCTTCCAGGAGGGCCGGGACATCCACACCCAGACGGCGAGCTGGATGTTCGGCCTGCCGGCGGAGGCCATAGACCCCCTCATGCGCCGGGCGGCCAAGACCATCAACTTCGGCGTCCTTTACGGCATGTCCGCCCATCGGCTTTCCCAAGAGCTCAGCATCCCCTACGAGGAGGCGGTGGCCTTCATTGACCGCTATTTCCAGAGCTACCCCAAGGTGAAGGCCTGGATTGAAAGGACCCTGGAGGAGGGGCGGCAGAGGGGGTATGTGGAAACCCTCTTCGGCCGCAGGCGCTACGTGCCCGACCTCAACGCCCGGGTAAAGAGCGTGCGGGAGGCGGCGGAGCGCATGGCCTTTAACATGCCCGTGCAGGGCACCGCCGCCGACCTGATGAAGCTCGCCATGGTGAGGCTTTTCCCCAGGCTTCCCGAGGTGGGGGCGCGGATGCTCCTCCAGGTGCACGACGAGCTCCTCCTGGAGGCGCCCAAGGAGCGGGCGGAGGCGGCGGCGGCCCTGGCCAAGGAGGTCATGGAGGGGGTCTGGCCCCTGGCCGTGCCCCTGGAGGTGGAGGTGGGCATCGGGGAGGACTGGCTTTCCGCCAAGGGCTAGAAGAGGGCGTAGGCCGCCATCCCGAGGAGGACGCTCAGCCCTAGGCGGCGGGAAAGCCGAAAGGCCAAGGAAACCACAAGAAGGGCGGCCAGGGTCTTGGCCCAAAGCCAAGAGGGGGGCGGCCCGAAGGCGGATACCAGGAAGAGGGCCACCGCCAAGGCGGGCCCCGCCTGGCCCGGGGAAGGGCCCCTTTCCCCCCGCCAGGGGAGATAGCGGAGGAGAAGGGTGCCCAAGGCCAGAACCAGGATGGGGATCAAGGCCGCCTCCACAAGAAGCCCAAGACGCCCGCCAAGACGAGCCCCCAGGCGGTCTGGCCCAGGAGGTGGAGGGCGAAGGCCAAAAGCCCGGCGCCCAGGGCCACGGGGTTCCGCAAATGGGGCAGGGCGAGGAGCAGGAAAAGGGCGGGGAGGGCAAAGGAAAGGCCTTCCTCCGCCCCCGGGAGCCCTTTTAGCCCGGCGGCGCCGAAGACGCCCAGGAGGGTGCCCAGGTTCCAGGCCAAATAGGCCCCGAGGCCGAGGCCTAGGAAAAACCCCGTGCGGGCGGGTTCGGGAAGGCCGGGAAGGGACTTTAGGGCCACGGCGAAGACCTCGTCGGTAAGGAAAAAGGCCAGGACGGGATGGCCTGCCAGGTAAGGTCTAAGGGCTGGCCCGTAGAAGGCGTGGCGCAGGTTTAGGAGAAGGGCCACCCCTACGGCGAGCCAGGGGGAGGCTCCTTCCGCCAGGAGGCCGAGGAAGGCGAACTGGCTCGCCCCGGCGAAGACAAAGAGGGAAAGGAGCGCTACGGCCCAGGGGGCAAGCCCCGCGCTCGCTCCGGCCATGCCGAAGGCCACGGCCACGGGGAAGTACCCCAAGGCCACGGGCCAGGCGGCGAGAAGCCCCTGGCGCAAAGGGCTTGGTGTGGACGGCGGGAGGGCGGCCATGGGGGGATTTTATAAAGGGGGTGGGGTATAGTGGGCCGGATGAGGCGCTACTTCGGTACGGATGGGGTGCGGGGGGAGGCGGGCAAGCACCCCCTTACCCCGGAGTTCGTCCTGAGGCTAGGCCAGGCGGCGGGGGCGTACTTCCGGAAGGAAGCGGCGAGGCCGGTGGTCCTCCTCGCCAAGGACACCCGGGAGTCCTCGGACCTCCTGGAGGCCGCCTTGGCGGCAGGCCTCCTTTCCCAAGGGGTGCGGGTGGAGCACCTGGGGGTGCTCCCCACCCCGGGGGTGGCCCACCTCACGAGGCGGCTTGGGGCCACCGCCGGGGCCATGATCTCGGCGAGCCACAACCCCTACCAGGACAACGGCATCAAGTTCTTTGGCCCCGCTGGGGAGAAGCTTCCCGACGAGGCGGAGGAGGCCATAGAGGCGCTACTGGAGGAGGCCCACCCCACCCGGGGCATCGGCACGGTGGGGGACTTCCGGGAAGCGGAAAGGATGTACCTGGACTTCCTCTTGGAACATGCCCCGGACCTTTCGGGCCTCAAGGTGGGCCTGGACCTGGCCCACGGGGCCACCTACCGGGTGGGGCCGAAGCTCTTCCAGAGGGCGGGGGCTGAGGTCATGGCCTTCTTCAACACCCCCGATGGGCGCAACATCAACAAGGGGTGCGGCTCCACCCACCCGGAGGCCCTAAGCCGCTTCGTGGTGGAGCTGGGCCTGGACCTGGGCATCGCCTTTGACGGGGACGGGGACCGGGCCCTTTTCGTGGACCGGAGGGGCCGCCTCTTCCACGGGGACCACGTCCTCTACCTGGCCGCCTTGGCCTTTGGGGAGAAAGGGGTGGTGGGGACTGTGATGAGCAACATGGGCCTCGAGGTGGCCCTCAAGGAAAGGGGCATCGCCTTCCACCGGGCGCAGGTGGGGGACCGGTACGTGCTGGAGATGCTCAAGGAAAAGGGCCTTTACCTTGGGGGGGAGCCCTCGGGGCACGTGATCTTCCGCCGCCACCACACCACGGGGGACGGGCTTTTCACCGCCCTCATGGTGTTAGGGGCCCTAAAGCGCATGGGCGGGGACCTGGCCGACTGGTACGAGGCCCTTCCCCTCTACCCGCAGGTCCTGCTCAACGTGAAGGTGGCGGATAAGGCCAAGGTGGTGGCCCATCCCAGGCTCAAGGAGGCGGTGGCCGAGGCCGAGGCCAGGCTCCAAGGGAGGGGCCGGGTGAACGTGCGCCCCTCGGGCACCGAGCCCTTGGTGCGGGTCATGGTGGAGGCGGAGGAGGGGGCGGAGGGCTTGGCCGAGGAGCTCGCCGCCCTGGTGAGGGCTTTGGACCAGGGGTGAGGAGCCCCAAGGGTTATCCTTGCGTTTTTAGCGTCGCAATGCCCAATTAGCAAGGATAGGGTACCCTGCCGCCTCCGACCCCTCCTCCATGCCCGCCTGGAAGAGGTCCCGGTGGTGGTCCTCACAGGACCCCGGCAGGTGGGCAAGACCACCTTGGCCTTGGCGGTGGGGGAGGAGCGGAAGGCCCTCTATCTGGAATTGGAGTCCGAGGCGGACCGGCCCGGCTAAGCGATCTGGAGGGCTAAACCTGGGCCTGGATGGGCGCACGGTCAACCCCTACTTGGACGTGCTGGTAGACCTTTACCTGCTCCGGCGCCTTCCGCCTTTGCAGGCCAACGTGGGCAAGCGCCTGGTGAGGTCGCCCAAGATCTACCCGATAGCGGTCTGGTGCGCGCCCTTCTCCACATCCCCGACCTCGAGGCCCTGCTGGCCCACCCCGTGGTGGGGGCGAGTTGCGAGGGCTTTGTCCTGGAAAACCTCCTGCGCGTCTTGCCCGAGGGGGAGGTGGGTGGCGGTGGAGGGGAAGCGGAGCCTGTCCCCCCCAGGCGGCCTAGGTGGTCTACCCCGGGAAAGAGGCCTTCCCCCGTGGGAGGGGGTTTGGGCCACGCCCCTCAAGGCCTTGATGGAAACCCTTTGGCGGGGTGGATAGGGGTGCGGATGGGGATACCCTTCCCCAAGGCTTGGGATAAGCTAAGGCCATGTACGGCCGGGCCCATTTGGAGGAGCGCCTGAAGCGGGCCCTGGCCGAGGCCCTCCAGGGCCTCGAGGACCCCCGGCTCTTCCTCCTCACCGTGGAGGCGGTGCGGCTTTCCCCCGACGGGCAGGTCCTCACCGTCTACGTGGAGGCCTTCGCCGAGGAGGAAAAGGCCCTGGCCGCCTTGGAGCACGCCAAGGGGAGGCTCCTTTCCGCCCTGGCGGAAAGGGTGCGCCTCCGCCGCCTGCCCCGGCTAGCGTTTGTGCCATGGAGACCACAACCCTCCTAAAGGTCCGCTACGCCGAAACCGACCAGATGGGGGTGGTGCACCACTCCGTCTACGCCGTTTACCTGGAGGCGGCCCGGGTGGATTTTCTGGAGCAAGCGGGGCTTCCCTACCACGCCATTGAGGCCCGGGGCGTCTATTTCCCCGTGGTGGAGCTTGGCCTCACCTTCCGCGCCCCGGCCCACTTCGGCGAGGTGGTGGCGGTGAAAACCCGGCTTGCCGGCCTTTCCCGGCGCGACCTCCGCTTCGCCTACCGGGTGGAGCGGGAGGGCCTGCTCTTGGCGGAGGGCTACACCCGCCACGTCTGCCAGGTGGGGGAAAGGGCGGGGCGTATTCCGGAGGACCTCTACCAAGCCTTGAGTGTGCTACACTTAGGGTAGCATTTTGGGCATGGACCCCTTCACCCTCTTTGAACGGCACATCAACCCTGGGCTCGCTGGGCTTCTCCGCTTTACCGGCCTTGACCGCATTGAGTCCCACGCCGAAGGCCCTTACGTCTGGGACACCACGGGCAAGCGCTACCTGGACTTCCTGGGGCTTTACGGCACCCTGAACCTGGGGCACCGCCACCCCAAGGTGGTGGCGGCGGTGGAGGCCCAACTGAGGCGCATGCCCATGTCCGTGCGGGTTCTGGTTTCCGAGCCCACGGCCCGGCTTGCCGCCAAACTGGCGGAGATCACCCCCGAGGGCCTGGAGATGGTCTTCTTCGGCAACTCTGGGGCCGAGGCGGTGGAGGCGGCCATCAAGCTGGCCCGGGCCTACACGGGGAAGCCCGGCATCGTCACCACCCAAGGGGGCTTCCACGGCAAGACCATGGGGGCCCTTTCCCTCACCCCCAAGCCCGAGTACCAGGACCCCGCCAAACCCCTCCTTCCCGGGGTCAAGGTGGTGCCCTATGGGGACCTCGAGGCCCTGGAGGCTGCCATAGACGAGGAAACCGCCGCCGTCATCGTGGAGCCCATCCAGGGGGAAGGGGGGATCCGGGTTCCCCCGGAAGGGTACCTGAGGGGTGTCAGGGAGCTTACCCAAAGGCGGGGCGTCCTCATGATCGCCGACGAGGTGCAGACCGGCCTCGGCCGCACCGGGAAGCTTTTTGGGGTGGACTGGGAAGGGGTTTCCCCCGACCTCATGACCCTAGCCAAGGCCTTAGGGGGTGGGGTGATGCCCATCGGGGCCTGCGTGGGCCGGCGGGAGGTCTTTGAGGTCTTCAAGCAAAACCCCCTCTACCACTCCTCCACCTTCGGCGGCAACCCCCTGGCGGCGGCGGCGGCCCTGGCGGCCATTGAGGTCACCTTGGAGGAGAGGCTTCCCGAGAGGGCCTTGGAGGTGGGGGGCTACCTCATGGAGGGGCTCAAGGCCCTGCAAACGGAGTTCCCCCACCTCATAGAGGACGTGCGGGGCCGGGGGCTGATGCTGGGCATAGAGTTCACCGACGCCGACATCGGGGCCTTGGTGGTGGCGGAGCTGGCCGAGCGGGGGGTCATCACCGCCTTCGGCCTCAACAACCCCAAGGTGGTGCGCCTCGAGCCCCCGCTCATCATCGGCAAGGAACACGTGGACGAGGCCCTGTCCGCCCTCTCCGAGAGCTTGAAGGCCACGGAGAAGGCCTTGGAGGGCCTCCTAGGTTAGAATGCAAGAAACACTTCTAGAGTTTTTCAAAAAGACGGGTAGGCCCCACCGCCTGGAGGAGATCCTCAGGCGCTTCGGCCTGGAAAAGCGCGAGGCCAAAGCCTACCTCAAGGCTTTGGTGCGGGAAGGGCTTTTGGAGAAGCGGGGAAGCCAGTACTTCCTCCCCGCCAAGGTGGTGGGCTCCCTTAGCCTCCACCGGGACGGCTACGGCTTCGTGCGGCTTCCGGAAAAGGACCTCTTCATCCCCCCTGGCTACACCCTGGACGCCTGGCCCGAGGACCTGGTGGAGGCCCGCATCATGCCCCCGGGGCGGGACGGCAGGCCTTGGGGCGTGGTGGAGCGGGTGCTCAAGCGGGCCAGGGAGCGGGTGGTGGGCACCTTGGACTTCCGCCGGGGCTACGCCGTCCTCGTCCCCGACGAGCCGGGCCTCCCCGAGCTCAGGCTTCTCCCGGAAGGGCTCCACGGCCTCAAGCGGGGAAGCCGCATCGTGGTGAAGGTCCACTACGGCAAGCGCCCTTACGGGGAGTTCTTGGAGTACCTGGGGGAAGGGGACGCCCCGGAGACGGAGACCGAGGCGGTCATCGCCAAGTACGGCCTGAGGGCGGAGTTCCCCGAGGAGGTCCTCAAGGAGGCGGAGGCCATTCCCCTGGAGATCCCGGAAGCGGAGCTTAGGAGGCGGCAGGACTTCCGCTCCCTTCGGGTCTTCACCATTGACGGGGTGGACGCCAAGGACTTTGACGACGCCATCCACATTGAGAGGCTTCCCCGGGGTTACCGGGTGGGCGTCCACATCGCCGACGTTTCCCACTACGTGAAGGAGGGAAGCCCCTTGGACCAGGAGGCCTTCCTCCGGGGGACGAGCGTCTATTTGCCGGGCCGGGTCCTGCCCATGCTCCCGGAGAGGCTTTCCAACGGGGTCTGCTCCTTGAAGCCTGGGGAGGACCGCCTCACCCTTTCCGTCCTCTTTGACCTCACGGAGGACCTAAAGGTCCAACGGGTCCGCTTCGCCGAAGGGGTCATAAGGAGCGTGGCCCGCCTCACCTACACCGAGGTGGAGGCCTTCGCCGAGGGGTTTGGCCTGCCCGACCATCACGCCTTCTTGGCGGAGGACCTGAAGCTCCTCCTTGACCTCACGGGGCGGCTTAGGGAAAAGCGCTTGGCCGCCGGGGCCCTGGACTTTAGCTTCCCCGAGGTGAAGGTGGAGGTGGAGGAGGGGACCCTCCACCTCATCCCCCAGGAGGAGCCCAGGGCGCGGAGCCTCATTGAGGAGCTCATGCTCCTCGCCAACCAGGCGGTGGCCGAGTACCTGGTGAAGAAGGGCCTTCCTGGCCTCTTCCGGGTGCACGAGGAGCCCTTGGAGGAAGCCTATGGCAAGCTCCGCCTGGCCCTGGCCCGGCTCGGCTACACCTTGCCCGAGGAGGTTTCCTCCCAGGCCTTGCAACGGGTCCTGCTCCAGGCCAAGGGCCGTCCCGAGGAGCCCGTGGTGGCCAATCTGGTCCTCCGCTCCTTGCGCCTCGCCCGCTACGCCGCCGAGAACCTGGGTCACTTCGGCCTTGCCATGGAGCACTACCTCCACTTCACGAGCCCCATCCGCCGCTACCCGGACCTGGTGGTGCACCGGGTGCTCCGGGCTGCCCTGCGCCGCACCTTGACTCCGGCCAAGAAGGCCCGCTGGCTGGAAACCTTTCCCGCCATCGCCGAGCACGCCTCGGAGAGGGAGCGCAAGGCGGAGGCGGCGGAGAGGGAGCTCACCAAGTACTACATGGCCAAGTGGGCGGAGCTCCACGTGGGGGAGCGCTTCACGGGGAAGGTGACGGGGGTGGCGGGCTTCGGGGCCTTCGTCACGCTGAAAAACGGGGTGGAGGGCCTGGTGCGCCTCGAGGCCCTCGGGCCCTACACCTATAGCGAGGAGGCCCTGGCCCTCCTGGGCCCCAAGGGGAAGCGCATCCGCCTGGGGGACGAGATGGAGGTGGTGATCGCCGGCGCCAACCCCCGGCTACGGCAGATTGACCTGGTGCCCTACCGGGAAGAAGAGGCCCCCAAGAAGGGGGCTAGGGGAAAGGAGGTGGATATGCGCAAAGTGGTAGGACCACCCAAGGAAAAGGCGCGGGACACGCGGCCCGAGCGGGCCACCGTGGAAACGGTGTACTTTGGGGAGTGGCAACCCAGGGAAAACCGGGAAACCCGTCCCGTGGACACCCGGGCCCGGAAGCGGCGCCGGCGCCGCTAGGCAAAGGCCAGGGTGCCCGCCCCCACGGCGCTTAGGGTGGGGGCCTCGAGGTCCAGGCGGCAGGCCAGGACCTCGCCCTTTTGGCCCTGGAGGAGGGGGCTGAGGCTCGCCACCACCTCCGTGGCGTCCACCCGGGTAGGGTTCGCCCCCAGGTGGGCCAAGGCGGCCTCCGGCTCCCCTTGGGCCAGGCGCCCCAGGAAGCCCAAATCCCGCCGCCGCGCCTCCTCCGCCAGGGGGCGGGAGAGGGGCTTGTCCCCGAAGCGGGGCCCCACGTGGGAGAGGTCCACCGCCAGGACCAAAAGGCCCGGGTGCTCCGAAAGGACCGCCTTCAGGGCCTCGCCCAAGGCCGCCGTCCTTTGCCCCACCAGGAGGGGGAGGAAGCGGGCCTTGGGGAAAAGCCCTTTGAGGAAGAAGAGGGGAAGCTCTAGGCTATGCTCCTCCCGGAAGGCCAAGGGGGTGTTGAAGAGCTCAAAGGGCAGGAGGGCGTCCAGGGCCTGGAGGGCGGGGAGGTCCGGCTCCGCCGGGCCAAAGGGGGTGTGGAAGGGCACGGGGAGGGCGGCCGCCCGTTCCTTCAGGGGCCTATGGGCCACCCCCACCAGGTAGATGCGCTCGGGGGGCGGGGTTCTTTCCAGGCTGGCCAGGGCCGCCCCGTAGGCCTCGGGCACGCGGCTTGGCTCCAGGTGGGGGAGGAGGAGGGCCCTAGCGGGCGGAGCCTCCCCCGAGAAACTGGCCCGGAAGGCTTCCAAAAAAGCCCGGGCCTCCTCCTCCCTTTCCGGGTAGGAGAGCCCGGCGAGGCGCATGGGCCTTTCCCGCTTGAGCTTTTCCTCTTCCTCCTTGAGCCTCGCCTCCACCTTTTCCGTGAGGAGAAGCCCCGCCTCCTCCAGGGCGCGGGCGAGCTCCTCTAGCTCTTGCAAAGGCACGATGACCCCGTGGGCCTTGAAGACCTCCTCCCGCACCTCCTCCAGGGTGCGCCCCTCCATGAGGGAGAGGAGGAAAAGCCCCCCCTCCGTGAGGGCCAGGGGCTTCTCGTAGACCCCGTAAGGGTCCCGCAGGAGGAAGCCCCCTTCTATGGGGGTGATCTCGGGCGTGCGTAGCCTAAGCCGGCCTTCCACCCTTCCAATATAGGAGAAAGGCCTCCGCCTCCTCGCGGCTTCCCACCCTCCCCTCCGCCTGGGCGAGGAGGAGGGCCTCGAGGGCCCTTCCCACCTCGGGGCCCGGCCTTAGGCCCAAAAGGGCCATGACCTCCTCCCCGGAGAGGAGGGGCTTTTGCGGCAAGGGTTCTGCCATGGCCTCCTGGAAGCGCTCTAGGAGTTCCCAGGCCTCCGCCTCCACCTTTTTGGCCCCCAGGCGGTCCGCCGCCATGAGGTAGAGGAGGTGGGGGAGGAGGTCTTGGCGCTTGAGGAGGAAGCGGCGGAGGGCCCCTTTCTCCTCGGGGGGGCGGTCCATGTGCCGGCGCACCAGGGCGGCCACCTTCTCCTGCACCTCCTTGGGGAAGCGGAGCCAGGAAAGGGCCGCCTTGGCCACCTCGGCCCCCACGTCCGCATGGCCCAGGAAGCGGTACCGCCCCACCTCGGGGTCAAACCGGCGGGTGAGGGGCTTCCCCACATCGTGGTAGAGGGCGGCCAGGCGGGCCTCGAGGGGGGCGTGGGGCCAGAGCCAGAGGAGGTGGAAGAGGACGGAGAGGGTGTGCCGCCAGGCGTCCAGGTGGTGCACCCCGCCCTGGACGTGGCCCACGAGGGGGGTGAGCTCGGGGAGGTAGACCGCCAGGAGCCCAAGCCGCTCCAGGAGGGCGAGGCCGAAGGCCGCCCGGGGGGAAAGGAGGAGCTTGGCGAGCTCCTCCTGCACCCTTTCCCGAGCGGGGAGGGCCTCGGGGTGGGCCTGGAGGTGGCGGGCGTGGCGGCGGAGGGCCTCCCGGGTGGCCTCGGGGAGGCCCAGGCCTAAGGTGGCGGCAAGCCGCACGCCCCGGAGGCTCCGGAGGGGGTCCGCGTAGAGGTTTTCCTCCTTGACGGGCACCAGGACCCTCTTCTTTAGGTCCCTTTCCACCCCTTCCAGGCCGAAGATGGCCCCGTCTTTCCAGAGGAGGGCGTTCAGGCGGTAGTCCCGCCGGAGGAGGTCGGCCTCTAGGCTCCCTTCCAGGGGGGTGAAGTCCAGGGTGAGGCCCTGGGCCACCAGGCGGTAGTGGCCCCGCGCCGCATCCAAGGGGAAGAGGCTTCCCCCAAGGCGGCCTTGGGCCTCCTTCGCCGCCCTTTCCGGGTCCATGGCCACGTAGTCCAGGTCCTTGGGCCTAAGGCCCAAGAGGAGGTCCCGAAGAGCCCCTCCCACGGGGAAGGCCCCCTTGGGGGTATAAAAGGGGAAGTCCCTATGGCGCACCAGGCGAAGCACCCCATCATTATCGGCATCACCGGCAACATCGGGAGCGGCAAAAGCACCGTGGCCCGCCTCCTTAGAGCCTGGGGCTACCCCGTCTTGGACCTGGACCTCCTGGCGGAAAGGGCCAGGGAGAACAAGAAGGAGGAGCTTAGGCGCCTTTTCCCCGAGGCCTTTCGGGGCGAGGCCCTGGACCGGAGGGCCTTGGGGAGGCTCGTCTTCGCCCACCCGGAGAAGCTTCGGGCCCTGGAGGACCTCCTCCACCCGGAGATCCGCCGCCTCCTGGAGGAAGAACTGGCCCGCCTCCAGGCCCCCCTCGTCTTCCTGGAGATTCCCCTCCTCTTTGAGAAGGGGTGGGAGGGGAGGCTGGACGCCACCCTCTTGGTGGCCGCCCCCTGGGAGGAACGCCTTCGGCGGGTGGTGGCCCGCTCGGGGCTTAGCCCCGAGGAGGTCCTGGCCCGGGAACGGGCGCAGATGCCCGAGGAGGAGAAGAGGAAACGGGCCACCTGGGTGGTGGAGAATGCGGGGAGCCTCGAGGACCTGGAAGGGGCCCTCAGGCGGGTTCTCGCCGACATCGGGGAGCGCTTTGGGGTAAGGTAAGGCCATGCGGGTGGCGCTCATCTCGGGGGCGAGCCGGGGCATCGGCGAGGCCACGGCCCGCCTCCTCCACGCCAAAGGGTACAAGGTGGGGCTTTTCGCCCGGGACGGGGAAAGGCTTCGGGCTTTGGCCGAGGCGCTCGGGGAAGGGGCCATGGCCCTCCCCGGGGACGTGAGGCGGCTTGCGGACTGGGAAAGGGCCGTATCGGCCCTGGAAGAGGCCTTCGGTGGGCTTTCCGCCCTGGTCAACAACGCCGGCATCGGCATCATGAAGCCGGTGGCGGAGCTTTCCGAGGCGGAGGTGCGGGAGGTCTTGGAGGTGAACCTCCTGGGGCCTTTCTTGGGCTTAAAGGCCGCCCTCCCCGCCCTCAAGCGGTGGCGGGGCGTGGTGGTGAACGTGGGAAGCCTCGCTGGCAAGAACCCCTTTAAGGGGGGTGCGGCCTACAACGCTAGCAAGTTCGGCCTCTTGGGCCTCATGGGGGCGGCCATGCTGGAGCTAAGGGAGGAAGGGGTGCGGGTGGTGAACGTTTTGCCGGGCTCGGTGGACACGGGCTTCGCCGGGAACACCCCGGGCCAGTCCTGGAAGCTTTCCCCCGAGGACGTGGCCCAGGCCATCCTCTTCGCCCTGGAGATGCCGGAAAGGGCCCTGGTGAGCGAGATAGAGCTCAGGCCCACCCACCCTCCCGCCAAGGCGGGGTAGGCTTAGAACATGTTGCCTCCCAGGCTTCAAGCGGCCCTGGACCTCATCCGCTCCCTGCCCAAGGAGCTCAAGACCGAGGTCCTCCTGGAGTACGCCAAGAAGGTCCCCCCGCCCCCCCAAGGGGTGGAGCTGGAGCGGGTGCACGAGTGCCAGACCCCCTTCTTCCTCCGGGCGGAGGTGGAGGGGGGAAGGGTGCGCCTCCACTTCATGGTTCCCGACGAGGCCCCCACGGTGAAGGCCTTCGCCGGGATTTTGAAGGAGGGCCTCGAGGGCGAACCCCCCGAGGCCGTTCTGGCCGTGCCCCCCTCCTTTTACCGGGGGGCGGGGCTTGAGGAGATCCTCACGCCCCTAAGGCTCAGGGGCCTCGAGGCGGCGCTTCTCCGCCTGCAGGAGCAGGTGCGCAGGGCCCTCTGATGCTTCTCGCCTTTCTGCTCGGCTACCTTCTCGGGGGGCTCCCCATCGCCTACTGGTTCGGGGCCCTTCGGGGGAAGAACCTCCTCCAGGAGGGTTCGGGTAACCCGGGGGCTTTGAACGCCTACCGCCTCCTGGGGCCCATACCCGGCCTCATGGTCCTCTTCCTGGACCTCTTCAAGGGGGTGCTCTCCGTGGCCTTGGGGGAAGGGGCCATGGGAAGCCCCTTAGGGGGGCTTCTCGGGGGCGTGGGGGCGGTGTGGGGGCACGCCTTTTCGCCGTGGCTCCTCTTCCGGGGGGGCAAGGGCTTGGTTCCGGGGGCCGGGGTGCTCCTGGCGGTGGACCCTAGGCTTCTCTTTGGGGCCCTCTTCCTTTTTGCCCTCCTGGCCTCCTTGAGCCGCAGACCCCAGCGTGCCCTTCTGGCCGTGGCCCTAGGCATGCCCATCCTCGCCGCTTGGGTGGGGAAGACCCTGCCCTATCTTTTTTTCGGGCTGGGCCTTGGCCTTCCTGTCGCCCTGCGCCTCTTTCAGGACCGGTCACGTTAGGTGGCTTACCCCGCCCGAAGGTATAGTCTAGGAAGGCGCGGCCTTGGTGGCCGGTTTTTACGTGGGATATTGCTTGGCGGTGAACAAGGGGGCCATAAAGCCCCGAAGGCTAGCCCTCTTTCTATGACAGGAGATACCCGTATGCCTTTAAGGCAGGCCCTCGTCATCTACAAAGGCAAGCCCGCCCTGGCCGAGGAAAAGGGCGACCGGCTGGAGCTCACCCTGGCCACGGGGGAAAGGCTCAAGGTCCGGCCCAAGGACGTCCTCCTCCTCCACCCGGGCCCGGCGGGCCTGGCCCTGGAGGTGCCCCCCGGGGAGGAGGAGGCGGCGTGGGAGCTCCTGCAGGGGGAGGCGGTGAGCCTGAAGGAGCTCGCCGAGCTGGTCTACGGGGCCTACACGCCCGAGACGGCCTTGGGGGCCTACCTCCTTGCCCAGAAGGGGGAGCGGTTCGTGCTGGAGGGGGAAAGGGTTAGGGCCCGCACCGCGGAGGAGCTCGCCGCCTGGCTTGCGGCCAAAAGGGAGAAGGAGGCCCGGGAAAAGGCCTTCCAGGAGGGCATCGCCCGGCTCAAGGCGGGAAGCCCCGCCCCGGAGGACCGCCCCCTCCTCGCCGAGGTGGAGGCCCTGGCCTGGGGCGAGCGGAAGGAAAGCCCCGTGCTGAAGGCCTTGGGCCTCCCCGAAACCCCCGAGGCGGCCCACGCCCTTCTCCTCCGCCTCGGCCTTTGGCGGCGGGAAAACCCCCACCCCAGGCGGCTTGGCCTGCCCCTCGAGGCTCCCCACCTCCCCCTTCCCCCCTTGCCCGAGGAAAGGCGGGAGGACCTCACCCACCTCCCCGCCTTCGCCATTGACGACGAGGGGAGCCAGGACCCCGACGACGCCCTCTACGCCGAGCGGGTGGAAGGGGGTTTCCGCCTCCTGGTGCACGTGGCGGACGTGGCCGCCCTGGTGGCCCCGGGAAGCCCCCTGGACCGGGAGGCCCTGCGCCGGGGGGCGAACCTCTACCTCCCCGAGGGCACCGTGCCCATGCTTCCCCCGGAGGCCACGGCCCTTTTGGGCCTGGGCCTACAACCGGTTTCCCCAGCCCTCACCTTTGAGCTTTGGGTTTCCGAGGAAGGGGAGCTCCTTGAGGAGCGGATTTTCCCGAGCTGGGTGCGGGTGGAAAGGCTCACCTACGCCGAGGCCCTGGGCCATGGCGGGCTTTCCCCCTTGCGGGAGGTGGCGGAGGCCTTCCGCAGGCGGCGCCTCGCCCAAGGGGCCCTGGAGATCTCCCTCCCCGAGGTGAAGGTGCGGGTGGAGGGGGAAAGGGTGCGCATCACCCCCCTTCCTCCCTACGAGAGCCGCATCTGGGTGCGGGAGGCCATGCTCCTTGCGGGCTACGCCGCCGCCCACCTGGCCTTCCGGGAGGGGCTCCCCTTCCCCTACGCCACCCAGGAGGCTCCAAGCCGCAGGGTGGAGGGGGAGGGCCTCGCCGCCATGTGGGAGCAGCGGAAGACCCTGAAGCGGGCCCAGCTCAAGGCCACCCCTGCCCCCCACAAGGGCCTTGGCCTTCCCCTCTACGCCCAGGTGACGAGCCCCTTGCGGCGCTACCTGGACCTGGTGGCCCACCAGCAACTGAGGGCCTGGCTCAAAGGGGAGAAGCCCCTTTCCCAAGGGGAGCTTTTGGAGCGGGTGGGGGCGGCGGAGGCGGTGGCGGACGCCGTGCGTGAGGCGGAGCGCAAGAGCAAGCTCCACTGGACCCTCCTTTACCTCCAAGAGGAGGGGTACGAGGGGGTGGGGGTCTTGGTGGAGCGGCGGGGCGGGCAGGGGGTCTTCCTCCTCCCCGAGCTCGGCCTTTCCGCCCAGGTGGCCCTTCCCCGGCCCCTTCCCCTAAACGCCGAGGCCCGCCTCCGCTTCCTGGAGGCGGACCTGGCTGCCCTCGAGGCCCGCTTCGCCCTGGTCTAGCTACATGTGCTCAATGAGGGCCCGCCCGAACTCGCTCGTCTTGAGGAGGGTGGCGGGCTTGCCCTCCGCCAGCAGGAGGCGGTGGAAGTCGTAGGTGACGAGCCCCTTGGCGATGGTGCGCTCCATGGCGGCGAGGATCAGGTCCGCCGCCTCGTTCCAGCCCAGGTAGCGGAGCATCATCTCCCCGGAGAGGATCACGCTGCTGGGGTTCACCTTGTCCTGGCCCGCGTACTTGGGGGCGGTGCCGTGGGTGGCCTCAAACACGGCGTGGCCCGTCTGGTAGTTGATGTTGGCCCCGGGGGCGATGCCGATGCCCCCCACCTGGGCCGCCAGGGCATCGGAGATGTAGTCCCCGTTGAGGTTCAGGGTGGCGATGACGGAGTACTCGTCGGGCCGGAGGAGGATCTGCTGCAGGAAGTTGTCGGCGATCATGTCCTTGATGACGATCTCCCGGCCCGTGCGGGGGTTCTTCAGGACGTGCCAGGGGCCGCCGTCCAGGGGCACCGCCCCGTACCGTTCCCGGGCCAGGGCGTAGCCCCACTCCCGGAAGGCCCCTTCGGTGAACTTCATGATGTTGCCCTTGTGCACCAGGGTGACGCTGGGGAGGTCCTCCTTGATGGCGTAGTCAATGGCCGCCGCCACCAGGCGCTCCGTGCCCTCCTTGGACACGGGCTTGAGGCCGATGCCGGAGGTTTCCGGGAAGCGGATTTTGGCGTAGGCCTTGGGGAACTCCCGCTTGAGGAAGTCCAGGACCTTCCTGACCTCCTCGCTCCCCGCCGGCCACTCAATGCCGGCGTAGATGTCCTCCGTGTTCTCCCGGAAGATGACCATGTTCACCAGCTCCGGGTGCTTCACCGGGCTCGGCACCCCCTGGAACCAGCGCACGGGGCGCACGCAGGCGTAGAGGTCCAGCTCCTGCCTTAGGGCCACGTTGATGGAGCGGATGCCGCCCCCCACGGGGGTGGTCAGGGGGCCCTTGATGGCCACCAGGTACTCCCGGATGAACTCCAGGGTTTCCTCGGGAAGCCAGATGGGCTCCCCGTAGACCTGGTTGGCCTTCTCCCCGGCGTAGATTTCGGCCCAGGCGATTTTGCGCTTCCCCCCGTAGGCCTTTTCCACGGCGGCGTCTAGGACGGGCTTGGCCGCTCTCCAGATGTCGGGGCCGGTGCCGTCCCCTTCAATGAAGCCGATGATGGGCCGGTCGGGCACCTGCAAGGTGCCCCCTTGGATGGTGATCCGTTCGCCGTCCTCCGGAATCCGGATGTGTTTGTAGCCCATGGCTACCTCCGGGCCCTAGCATACCGCTACCCTGGGGGAAAAGTGTCCTAGACTCTTCCTATGCCCGAGGCCATGGTGGTGGGGGCGGGGATTGTGGGGGCGGCCTGCGCCTATCGGCTTGCGGAGGCGGGGCTTAGGGTCTTGGTCCTGGAGAAGGAGGCCACCTTCGCCCAAGGTTCCACGGGAAGGAGCGCGGGCGGGGTGCGGGTGCAGTTTTCCGAGCCCCTCAACGTCCTCCTTTCCTACCATTCCATCCTGGAATACCGGGAGGTGGAGGAGGCCCATTACCGGCCCATCGGCTACCTCTTCCTGGTGCCAGAAGGCCTAAAGGAAGTCCAGGAGGAGGCCCTAAGGACCCAGGAGGCCCTGGGTGTGCCCGTGCGGCGGCTTTCCCTGCCCGAGGCCCAGGAACTGGTGCCCTTCTGGGAAGAGGGCCTTGCCTTCGCCACCTACGGCCCCCTGGACGGGGTCATTGACCCCCACGGGATGACGGGCTTTTACCTGCGGGAGGCCCGCCGGCTTGGGGCCGAGGTGCGCTTCGGGGAGGCCGTCCTTTCCGCCAAGCGGGAAGGGGGGGTGTGGTGGGTGGAAACCCCTAAGGGGCGGTACGAGGCCCCCTACCTCCTCCTCTGCACCGGGGCCTGGACGGTGGAGGTGGGGAGGCGGTTGGGCCTGGACCTTCCCGTCTACCCCGTGCGGCGCATGGTCTACGCCACCGCCCCCCTGGGCCACGCTCCCCTCTACCCCCTCACCATAGACCTGGCCACGGGCTTTTACTTCCGTCCCGAGGGGGAAAGGCTCCTTTTGGGCCGCTCCAACCCGGACGAGCCCCCGGGCTTCCGGGAGGGGGTGGACTGGGCCTGGCTTGGGCCCACCTTGGAGGCGGGCCTCGCCCGCTTCCCCTTCCTGGAGGGCCTTGCCCTGGACCGGAGGGCGAGCTGGTTCGGCTATTACGAGATGACCCCCGATGCCAACCCCCTCCTGGGGCCCGTGGAGGAGGGGCTTTGGGTGGCGGCGGGCTTCTCCGGCCACGGGGTGCAGCAGGCGGCCATGGTGGGGCGGCTCATGGCGGAGGAGATCGCCCACGGGGGGGCGAGGACCTTGGACCTAAGCCCCTTCCGCCCCCAGCGCTTCCGGGAGGGAAGGCTTGTGCGGGAAAGGGGAATTGTCTAGCGGGCAAAGAGGGTGAGGAGGGCCAGGGCGGCGGCCAGGGCGGTGAAATAGAGCATGAGGCGGTTTAGGGCGGTGTTGATTTCCGCCTTGACCTCTTGGCGGAGGCTGGTGATTTCCGCTTTCATCTCCTGGCGGAGGCTGGTGGTTTCCGCTTTCATCTCCTGGCGCAGGCCGGTAAACTTCTCCTCCATTTCCCTCTGGAGGGCGGCGATTTCCGCCTTGACCTCTTGGCGGAGGCTTGCGATATCGGCTTTCAGCTCCTGGCGCAAGCCGGTGAATTTCTCCTCCATCTCCCTCCGGAGGCCGGCGATTTCCGCCTTTACTTCCTGGCGGAGGCTTGCGATTTCCTCCTTCACCTCCTGCCGCAGGAGGTCCATGCGGTGCTCCAGGGAGGAAACCCGGTCGGGGAGGGTGGCCATGACCCCCTCCACAATGCCCTCCAGCTTGTAGAGGCGTTCCTCCGTGGTCATTGCCCTTAGAGTAGCACGGGGCGTTCGGTTAGGATGAGGGAGTCCTTCGGGGCGGAAAGGGGTTGGCATGCGGGCATTCGTTTGGGTTTGGGCGCTCTTGGGCCTGGCCCTGGGCCAGGGGGTGGTGAAGGGGCTTGGCGAGAGGGACCTGGAAGCTCTCCTGCGCCAGGCGGGCATTCCCTTTGCGCGCACGGACCAAGGGGAGTACCGGTTGGAGATGGCAGGCCTTAAGAAGGTCTGGCTCTACCTGGACTACTGCCAAGAGGAGGTGTGCGGCATCCTTTCCTTAAGCGCCGGCTTTACCCTGGACGAGCCCCCTTCCTGGGAGGTGGTGAACGCCTGGAACCGGGAGCGCCGCTTCAGCCGGGCCTACCTGGACGAAGAGGGGGACGTGTGGCTGGAGGCGGACCTGGACCTTACGGGTGGGGTAAGCCTGGGGGCGGTGCTGGTCTTCTTGGAGCTTTTTGCTGAGGAGTCCTTGCCGGAGTTCATGGACCACATTGGCTTTAGCCCCTAGGCCAAAGGGAAGCCGCCAGCCCTGTCCCCCGGCTGGGGCGGCAAGAACCTAGCGTCCAGGGATAAGAAAGCGAAATAGCCCCCGAAAGGGGGCTTCTCCTTTGCCAGGAGAGGGGCAAGGGTGGCCTGGGGTTTAGGGCTCTGCGAGCGGTATTGCTAGGGCAACCGGTACCTGCGCCCGCTGGCGCTCACGACCTCCACCTGGGGGGTTCCATTCCCCAAATCCTGTACTACGCAGAAGGTGACCGTAGCCCCGGGAGGGGGAACGGAGTAGCTTCCCGCCGTATAGCCTTGGGTGCAGTCGCCGGTTACCACAAGGCGGTTGGGTTGCTCGGCCAAGTAAGCCCAAGCGGCTTTAAAGACGTTTTGGCCGTGGGTTAGAGCAGCTCGGTCCTGGGATGCTTTCCAGGAGGTGGACAGGCTGGTCACAAAAGTAGTTGCAATAAGACCAATTATGAAAATGGCAACCAAGAGTTCCAACAAAGTAAACCCTCTAGTTGGGCTCGCCATGTGATCTATTCTAACCCAAGTTGCTACCTATCCCCTGGATCTGAAAAAATAGTGGCCGCTATG
>NZ_JAKTNT010000016.1 GCF_022760925.1 Thermus hydrothermalis
ATAGCGGCCACTATTTTTTCAGATCCAGGGGATAGGTAGCAACTTGGGTTAAAAATAGGTTTCCGCCACCTGGTGCCGGCCGACCCCGGAAGCCTCCAGGTATACCCTCCAGCGGGCATCCCAATCGGTGTAAAGCCCCTCCAGGTGCAGCGAGCCCGGATAACCCTCCGTGTAAACCGCCCGTACCCGGTGAAGGCCTCGGGGAGGCGCTGCCACATAGCGGTAAGCCCGTGGGGGCAGGGCGTGGGTACCGCGAGGTAAGTAAAACTGGTCCAGGGTATATGCGTACCCATCCGGCTCCACCACCACCAGGCTCACCCAGCCAGGGGAGGCTAAGGTGAGAAAAAACCGCACCTCCTCCCCCACGAAATAGGTAGCCCCCACCCCCCGGTCCGGCTCAAAGCGCAGGATGGCCGGGGTGAAGTCCAAGCGGTAGGAAAGGGTGAGGCCCTCCAGGGTCACCGCACACCCCGAAAGGAGGCCCGCCAACACCAGGGCCAAAAGGCGCATGCCACCTCCTCCCTTTAGCCTACGCCTTCCCCTTCGTCCTCGCCTTCAGGAAACCTTAAGGAAGCCTGGGCCACGGGGGCGAAGCGCCGCCTATGGATGGGGGAAGGCCCCAAGGCGAGAAGCGCCCTTTGGTGCTCCTCCGTGCCGTAGCCCTTGTGCCGGGCGAAGCCGTAGCCGGGGTAAAGCCGGTCCAGCTCCTCCATGAGGGCGTCCCGGTGCACCTTGGCCAGGATGCTGGCCGCCGCCACGGAGGGGCTTTTCTGGTCCGCCTTGGGGGGGGCAAGGAGGGGAAGGGAGGTGGCGAGGGGGAGGTAGTCCGTGACCAGGGCCTCGGGGGGTAGGGAAAGCGCCTTAAGCGCCCGCTCCGCCGCCAAAAGGGTGGCCTTTAGGACCCCAAGCCGGTCCACCTCCCCCACCTCCGCCACCCCCAAGGCCCAGGCCAAGGCCACCCGCCGCACCTCCTCCGCCAGGCGGGCCCGGGCCCTTGGGGTGAGGAGCTTGGAGTCGCGGAAAGGGTAACGCCCAGGGAGCAGGATCACCGCCCCCACCACGATGGGCCCCGCCCACGCCCCCCGGCCCACCTCATCCAGACCAGCCACCCGCAAACCCTTTCGCCAAAAGAAGGCTTCTATAGGCTCCACGGCTACCCCTCGGAGAGGCTACCCCAAGAGCCGCGCAGGGAAAAGGGCCGCCGCCCGGGGTCTTGCCTTAGGAACGTGCACCGAGTATAAGATTGTAATATGCCAAAGAAACTGGGCTTGCTGGCGCTCTTGGGATGGGCCCTGGCGCAAAGCTTCACCGTCACCACCCCTTTGGGCAAGGCCCACGGGCGGGTAGAGGGCGGGGCCATCGCCTTTTACGGGCTACCCTACGCCGAGGCTGAGCGGTTTAGGGCTCCCAAGCCCATCCAAGCCTGGCCTAAAGGCGTGGGTCAGGAGGAGGTGGCCTGTCCTCAGACCCCAGGGATCACGGAATGGTTTGGCGGGCCCATCCCGCCCCAACGGGAGGACTGCCTGGTGGTCAACATCTACCTTCCCCTGGAACTCCCCCCGCCCGAGGGGTTTCCCATCATGGTCTACCTCCACGGGGGTGCCTTCACCTCGGGAGCGGGGGCCGAGCCCATCTACCGGGGACACCGCCTGGCCCAGGAAGGGGTTATAGTGGTGGCCCCCAACTACCGCCTGGGACCCTTGGGCTTTTTAGCCCTTCCCGCCCTGGCGGAGGAAGACCCCAGGGCCGTGGGCAACTTTGGGCTTTTGGACGTCCTCGAGGCCCTGCGCTTCGTTCAGCGCTACGCCCGCCACTTCGGGGGTAATCCGCAAAACATCACCCTTTTCGGGGAGTCCGCCGGGGGGATGATGGTCTGCACCCTCCTCGCCACCCCCGAAGCCCAAGGGCTTTTCCACCGGGCTATCGTCCAGTCGGGCGGCTGCAACTACGTAAGGACCCTGGAGGAGGACTTCCCCTTGGGCGAGGCTTGGGCCAAAGCCTGGGGGTGCGATCCCAAGGACCTCGCCTGCTTGCGAAGCCTTCCCCTGGAACGCCTCCTCCCCCGGGAGGCCACCCTCGAGGCCATGGGCCGCTTCCTCTCCCGGCCCTCCGTCTTCCGCACTGGGCCCTTCAAGCCCCACCTCTCCCCCCTCCTGCCCCAAGACCCCAGGGAAGCCCTCCGCCAAGGAAGGGCCCGGGGCATTCCCCTGATCGCCGGGGCTAACGCGGAGGAGGTTACCTTTCCCGCCTTGCAGGGGCTCCTGGGCCCTCGGGACTGGGAGGAGATCAAGCGGAGGCTTGGGGAATCAGGGCTTGCCCCGGAGCAAGCGGAGGCCCTCCTCGCCCTCTACCGGAAACGCCACCCAAGCCCCCAAACCGCCTGGGGAGAGCTCCAGACCGACCTCACCCTCCTCTGCCCTTCCCTGCAGGCGGCCCGCCTGCAAAGCCCCCACGCCCCTACCTACGCCTATCTCTTCACTTTCCGGCCGGATGGGCTTGAGGGGCTTGGAAGCTTCCACGGCCTGGAGCTTGCGCCCCTTTTCGGCAACCTGCACGTACCCCCCTTCCTCCCCCTCTTCCTAGGGGCGGAGGCCTGGGAAAAGGCGGAATGGCTGGGGAAGCGGATGCGCCGCTACTGGACGAGCTTTGCCCGGGAAGGGGAGCCCGGGGGTTGGCCCCGTTGGCCCCTTTACCGGGAGGGCTATCTCTTGAAGCTGGACACTCCCGTGGGGCTCCTTCCCGACTTTTATGAGGAAAGGTGCGGCCCCCTCGAGGCCCTTGGTCTACTATAGGGGCATGAAGGCCCGCGCCACCTGCCCCCTGGACTGCCCGGACGCCTGCAGCCTCCTCCTTACCCTGGAGGGAGGCCGCCTGGTGCGGGTGGAGGGGGACCCCCGCCACCCCATCACCCAGGGCTTTGCCTGCGCCAAGACCTACCGCTACCCGGAAAGGGTGAAGGAAAGGCTTCTTTACCCCATGCGCCGGGTGGGCCGCAAAGGGGAGGGCCGCTTCGCCCGCATTACCTGGGAAGAGGCCCTGGACGAAATCGCAGAAAGGCTCAAGGCCGTCCTGGACGCCCACGGGGGCGAGGCCATCCTGCCCTACCACTACGCCGGCACCATGGGGCTTGTGGAAAACCAGCACCCCCTGGCCTTCTTCCGGGCCATCGGGGCCTCGGAGCTCTTGGAAACCATCTGCGCCACGGCGGGAAGCGCCGCCTGGGAGATGACCTACGGCCCCCGCCTCGCCCCCGACCCCGAGGAGATCCCCGAAAACGCCCGCTACATCCTCCTCTGGGGCATCAATAGCCTTTCCACCAACAGCCACCTCACCCCCTTCCTCAAGGAGGCCAAGGCCCGGGGGGCCAAGGTGGTGCACATTGACCCCTACGCCAACCCCACCTCCCGCTTCGCCCACGAGCACTTAAAGATCCGCCCGGGGACGGACGCCGCCCTGGCCTACGCCCTGGCCCACGTCCTCTTCCGGGAGGGCCTGGTGGACTGGGCCTACCTGGAGGAGGCGGCCACGGGGGTGGAGGCGTTCCGGGAAGCGGCGGAGGCCTGGCCCCCAAGCCGGGCGAGCGCCCTCACCGGCATCCCCGAGGAGGCCATCCTTCGCCTGGCCCGGGAGCTGGGCGAGGCCAAGCGGGTCTTCCTGCGGGTGGGCTACGGCATGACCCGCCACCCGGGGGGCGGGAACGCCCTTAGGGCGGTGATCCTTCTCCCCGCCCTCCTCGGGGCCTGGCGCTACCCGGGGTGCGGGGCCATGCTCTCCACGAGCGGGGCCTTTTTCCTCAACCGGCGCTACCTCGGGGGGCGGCACCTCCTCACGGAGCACCTTCCCCACGAGGGCTACTTCCGCCCCAACCCCAGGGCCCGGGCCATCAACATGAACGAGCTCGGCACCGCCCTCACCGAGCTCCACCCGCCCATCCGGATCCTCTTCGTCTTCAACAGCAACCCCCTGGTGGTGGCCCCGAACACGGGGAAGGTCAAGGAGGGCCTTGGGCGGGAGGACCTCTTCACCGTGGTCCTGGAGCAGGTGATGACGGAAACCGCCCATTACGCCGACCTCCTCCTCCCCGCCACCTTTTTCCACGAGCACCCGGACCTCTACACGAGCTACGGCCACTACTACCTCTCTTGGAACGAGCCCTTGGCCGAGCCTGAGGGGGAGGCGAGGCCCAACACCTGGGTCTTCCGGGAACTGGCCAAGCGGCTCGGCCTAAAAGAGCCCACCCTCCACTGGGGGGCCGAGGAGGTGGCCCGAAGCCTCCTCGCCACGGACCACCCCTTCCTGGAGGGCATCACCCTGGAGAGGCTCAAAGAGGAGGGCTTCGTGAAGCTCAACCTTCCCAAGCCCTTCCTCCCCTTCGCCAAGGGCCCCGTGCGCTTTAGCCCCCCTCCTTTGGTCCTCCCCACGGAGCCCCTCCCCGAATACCCCTTGATCCTCCTCACCCCGCCCGCCCACCGCTTCCTCAACACCACCTACGGGAACGTGGAGGCCCTGGTGGCGGCGGAAGGAGGGGAGCCTAGGCTCCTCATCCACCCCTTGGACGCCGAGGCCCGGGGGATACAGGACGGGATGCTGGTGCACATCCACTCCCCTTGGGGCCGCATCACCCGGAAGGCCCGGGTGAGCGAGGCCCCCAGGCCCGGGGTGGTGGTCCTCGAGGGCACCTGGTGGGAGAAGTGGGCCCCCGACGGCAAGGGGGTGAACCACCTCACCTCGGAAAGGCTCACGGACCTGGGGGGTGGGAGCACCTTCCACAGCACCCCCGTGGAGGTGGAGCCCCTGCGCCTCGCCGGATTTGCGCCTGGGCCACAATCCTGCTAGATTGGGAAGGTGCGCGCGGGGGTGCCCAAGAAGCGCTCCGTGGCCCTGGCCGCCTGGGGGGAGGAGGGGCTTCTTATGGTCCTGCGGCCTCCGGAGGACCCCGAGTTCGGGGGGGCCTGGGGGCTTCCCGCCGTGAGCCTGGAAGGGGAAGAAACCCTGGAGGAGGCCGCCTTTCGCGTGGCCCGGGAGAAGCTCGGCACCGCCCTCGCCGAGGCCAGCCCCCTCGCCTTCGGCGTGGAGGAAAGGCCCCGCTACACCCTGGAGCTATGGGTCTTTGAGGGGAGGCTCCTCGCCCCCCCGAGGCTTCCCGAGCCCAAGCCCGGCAAGACCTACTACGCCGCCTTCCGCTATGGACGCCCCGAGGACCTTAAAGATGCGGCCCGGCGGGGCTCCTTGTGCAGCCGGCTTTACCTGGCAGTGAAAGGCCTTTGCCCATGACGGAAACCCTGGTCCTGGTCAACCTTTTCCACGAGCTCGCCCTCAAGGGGCAGAACCGCCCCCTTTTTCTGAAGAGGGCCAAGGCCCACGTGCGGGAGGCCCTAAAGGGGCTTGGGGCCACCTTGGAGGCGGACTGGGCCATGGCCCTCCTCTTCCGCCTGGAGGCCACGGCCTGGCCCGAGGCCCAGTCCCGGCTCCAGGACACCCTGGGGGTGGAAAGCTTCGCCCGGGTCCTGCGCACGCCCCCGGACCTCGAGGCCCTCGAGGCCGCCTTGGAAGGGGTCTTGGCGGAAGCGCGTTTTGCCAGCTTCCGCATCACCGCCAAGCGCTCGGACAAGGCCTTCCCCCTCACCTCCCCCGAGATAGAAAGGCGCCTTGGGGCCTTCGTGAAGGAGAGGACGGGGGCCCAGGTAAGGCTCAAGGGGGCGGAAAGGGAGTTCGTGGTGCGCATCCTCCCCGGGGCGGCCCTCCTGGAGGTGGCCCGCTACCCGGGGCCTGGGGGGCTTCCCCCGGGGGTTTCCGGGAAGGTGGTGGCCCTCCTTTCGGGGGGCATAGACTCCCCCGTGGCCGCCTACCGCCTCATGCGCCGAGGGGCGGAGGTGGTCCTCGTCCACTTCCACCCCTTCCCCCTCCTCTCCGGGGCAAGCCGGGAGAAGGCCATGGCCCTGGCCGAGCGCCTCGCCCGCTTCCAGCACCGTATCCGCCTCCACCTCGTCCCCTTTAGCGAGGTGCAGCGGCACATCATCGTGGAGGCCCCCACCCCCTACCGGGTGGTCCTCTACCGCCGCTACATGCTCCGCATCGCCGAGGCCATTGCCAAGGAGGAGGGGGCCTTGGCCCTTTGCACGGGGGACAGCCTGGGCCAGGTGGCCTCGCAGACCCTGAAGAACCTCTATGCGGTGAACCAGGCAGCCACCCTCCCCGTCTTCCGCCCCCTCATCGGCTCCGATAAGCAGGAGATCATGGCCGAGGCCAAGCGCATCGGCACCTACCCCATCTCCATCCTCCCCGACGAGGAGTGCTGCACCCTCTTCGCCCCCAAGCACCCCGTGACCCGGGCGAAGCTGGAGGTGGTCTTGGAGGCGGAAAAGCGCCTACCCACGGAGGAGCTCATCGCCCTGGCCCTCAAGGAAAGGGAGGTGGTCGCCTACGCCTGGCCGGGGCGGAAGCCCCTGGGAGGGCAAGGGGAGAAGGCTTTTATAATGGAGCATGGACCTCCTCGAGGCTAAAGCCCTTCTGGAGCAGGGTAAAACCACCCCCTTGGCCCTTTTGGAAGAGGCCCTGGAAAGGGCCAGGGCCTTCGCCGACCGGAACACCTTGGCCTATCTGGACGAGGAGGCCGCCCGCAAGGAGGCGGAGGCCCTCACGGAAGAGCTTCGTCGGGGGCGGCCTCGAGGCCCCCTCCACGGCCTCCCCCTCACGGTGAAAGACCTCTTCCCCGTGAAGGGCATGCCCACCCGAGCCGGGACCCAAGCCCCCCTCCCGCCCCTTCCCGAAGAGGCCCAGGCGGTGCGGCGGCTAAGAGAGGCGGGGGCCCTCCTCTTCGCCAAGACCAACATGCACGAGATCGCCCTGGGCATCACGGGGGAAAACCCCTGGACGGGCCCCGTGCGCAACGCCATAGACCCCACCCGCCAGGCCGGGGGGTCTAGCGGCGGGAGCGCCGTGGCCGTGGCCTTAGGCATCGGCCTCGCCTCCTTGGGCACAGACACCGGGGGTTCCATCCGCATCCCCGCCGCCTTCAACGGGGTGGTGGGCTTCAAGCCCTCCTACGGCCGCATCTCCTTGGAAGGGGCCTTGCCCCTCTCCCGCTCCACGGACCACGCCGGGCCCCTGGCCAAAACGGTGCGGGACGCCCACTTCCTCACGGAGATCCTGGCGGGGGAGAGCATCCCCCTCGAGGCCCCCCAGAACCCCACCTTCGGCGTCCCCCTGGACTTCCTGGAGGGGAGGCTAGGCCAGGGGGTAAGGAGGGCCTTCCTGCGCCTTCTGGAGGACCTCCCCACCCTGCGGGCGGAGGTCAAGGAGGTCTCCTTGCCCCTTAGGGGGGTCTACGAGGTCTACACCCGCCTGGTGCGCTACGAGGCCGCCCGCATCCACGAGAAGGCCCTAAAGGAAAACCCCGAGGGCTTCTCCCCCCAGGTTCGGGAAGCCCTCCTCCAAGGGCTTGCCCTCACGGAAAAGGACTACCGGGACGCCGTGGCCGAGCGGGAGTCCTTGCGCCTCGAGCTCATGAAGGCCCTGAGGGGCGTGGACGCCCTCCTCCTCCCCGCCCAACCCCTCCCCGCCCCCCCCTTGGGCACGGAGGAGGTGGAGCTGGAGTCGGGCCGCAAGGGCCACCGGGAGGCCTTCATCACCCTCACCCTGCCCTTTAGCCTCCTCGGGGTGCCCACCCTGGCCCTCCCCTTCGCCCGGGTGGAGGGGATGCCCGTGGGCCTCCAGGTGGTGGGCCCCTACGCCGAGGACGGCAGGGTGCTCGCCATCGGGGGCTGGCTGGAGGAACGCCTAAAGTAGAGCGTAAAGGAGGGCGAGGCTTAAGAGGGTGAGGGGCAGGCCCAGGCGCAGGTGCTCGCCGAAGCCCACCCGCACCCCCTCCTTCCCCGCCCCCTCGGCCACGATGAGGTTGGCCACGCTGGCGAGGAGGGTGAGGTTGCCCGCCAGGGTGCTCCCCCCGGCGAGGAGGAGCCAGTCCTTGGGGTCCTGCACCAAGGGGGCGAGGAGGAGGACGGCGGGCACGTTGGAGATGAGGAGGGAAAGGACCACGGCGGCCAGGAGGAGGCCCAAGGGGGTGGCGGCCAAGGGGAGGAGGGCCTCGGCGAGGCCCAGGCGCTTCACCCCTTCCGTGAGGACGAAAAGCCCGCCGAAGAGCACGAGGAGCTCCCAGTCCACCCGGTGGAAGAAGCGCTCGGAGCGGAGCCTCCGGGTAAAGAGGAGAAGCCCCGCCGCCACCAGGGCCCCCTGGGCCATGGGGTAGCCGAGGAGGAAGGCCAAGAGGAGGCCTAAGGCCACGGCAAGGCCTTTCCTTAGGAGGCCCGGGTGCAGGCGGTAGCGCAAAGGGGGAAGGGGCGGGAGGGGCCTAAGGGAGCGCACCTCCGGGTAGAGGAGGGCGAGGAGGAGGACCTGAAGGAGAAGCCCGAGAAGGGCGGGAAGCCAAAGGGATCGGACAAAGTCCAGGTAGCCCAGGCCCGAAAGGCTCGCCACCAGGATGTTCTGGGGGTTGCCCGTGGGGGTCATGAGGCTTCCCGTGTTCACCGCCCCCATGAGGGCGAGGAGGTAGGGCACGGGGTTTAGGCCAAGCCCCTGGGCCACGCGCGCCACCAAGGGGGTGAGGAGGAGGGCCATGGTGTCGTTGAGGAAGAGGGCGGAAAGCCCCCCGGCCCCCAGGGTGAGGAGGGCGAGGAGGGCGAAGGGGGTCCGGGCGAAGCGCAAAAGCGCCTCCGCCGCCAGGCCGAAGAAGCCGGCGTAGGAGAGCTGGGCGTTGAGGACCATGACGCCGAAGAGGAAGACGAGGGTTTCCGCGTCCAGGGCGTGCCAGGCCTCCTCCAGGTCCAAGACCCCCAAAAGGACCAACACGCTCGCCCCCACCAGGGCCACCCCCGCCCGGTTCATGCGGAAGCCGGGAAGCCCCCCCAGGGCAAGGCCCAGGTAGGCCAGGAGGAGGACGAGGGCGCTAAGGGCCTCCATAGAGGCGGGCCTCGAGGCGGGCCTTCACCTTTGGCCACTCCTCCCGCAGGATGCTATAGATGACGTCGTCGCGGAAGGTCCCGTCGGGAAGCCTGCGGTTTCGCCGCAACACCCCTTCCCGCACCGCCCCCAAGGACTCCAGGGCCCTCTGGCTCCGCTCGTTTTGCAGGTTCACCTTGAACTGGACCCGCTCCGCCTGGAGCACCTCAAAGGCGTGGCGGAGGAGGAGGTACTTGGCCTCCTTGTTGGCGGGGCTTCCCCAGAAGGGCTTGAAGATCATGGTGCCGAGCTCCAGCTTGCGGTTCTCCGGCTCCGGGGCAATGACGGAGATGCGCCCCGCCAGGGCCTCCCCCAGGTAGACCGCCCAGTTCACCCGGCCGGGCTCGGAAAGGAGGGCCTCCAGGTGGGCCCTTAGGGCCTCCTCCGTGGGGCCTAAGGGAATGCGGCTTAGGAAGCGGTAGACCTCGGGGTCGTACTGGGCGAGGAAGCCGGGAAGGTGGGCGAGGCTTAGGGGCTCGAGGCGCACGTACCGCCCGGCCAGGCGCTCGGGGAAAGTCCACATGGACCCATTATGCTGGGGAAGGTGGAGACCCTAAAAGCGGTCCTCGCCCTCCTCCACCTCCCCCACCGGGGAAGCGCCACGGAAGGAGAGGCCGAGGCCTTCCGCCGCCTGAAAGAGTTTTTGCAGGCGCGGGGGGTGGCGGTGGAGGTCCTACCCTTCCTGGGGGTACGAAGCTACGGCCCCGAGCTCATCGGCATCAGCCTCCTCCTCGCCCTAAGCCCCCTTTCCTTCCTCTTCCCCCTCCTCGGGGCCCTGGCCTTCTTCCTCTACTTCCAGGGGCATAGGCCCTGGGGCTTCCTCCTGGACCGCCACCCCTCGCAAAACCTCCTGGCCTGGAAGGGGGAAGGGGAAAGGGCGCTCGTCCTCATGGCCCACGTGGACACCGCCAAGACCTTTTTCCTCTACCACCCCAAGCGGGTAAGGGGCTTCCGGCAAAACTTCCTCGCAAACGCCCTCCTCGCCTTCCTAAGCCCCTTTTTGGCCTTCACCCCCTTGAAGTGGCCCCTGGGCCTTTACTTCCTCCTTCAAGCAGCCCTCCTCCTCCACCGGGAGGCCGGGGCGCCCTACGTGGAAGGGGGGAACGACAACGCCAGCGGGGTGGCGGTGGCCACGGCCCTTTTCCTGGAAACCAAGCCCCCCAAAGGCTGGCGCCTCGGCCTCGCCCTCACGGGGTGCGAGGAGGTGGGGGCGCTGGGGGCCAAGGCCCTCGCCCGCCACCTGCCC
This sequence comes from Thermus hydrothermalis, assembly GCF_022760925.1. Classification (NCBI taxonomy): domain Bacteria; kingdom Thermotogati; phylum Deinococcota; class Deinococci; order Thermales; family Thermaceae; genus Thermus; species Thermus hydrothermalis. The sequence continues at coordinate 10,244 of NZ_JAKTNT010000016.1, forward strand.
CCAGGGGCCCTCGTCCTCAACCTGGACAACGTGGGCCGGGGGGAGCTTTTCTATGCTGAGGGGGAAGGGATGCTCCGCTACACCCCTTACCGCGGGCCCCTTTTGGAGGCTGCCCGCAGGACCCCTGGGGCCAGGCCCCTCCGTTACCGCCTGGCCTACTTTGACGCCCTGCCCCTGGCGCAAAGGGGCTTTCCCACCCTCACCCTTATCCGCTTGGAAGGGGGCGTTCCCCCTAACTGGCACTGGCCCACGGACACCTTCGCCCGGCTGGACGAGGAAGCGCTGGCCCAAACCCTGTACTACGCCAAAACCCTTTTGGCAAAGGTCCTCGCGTAAACTGAGGGCAAATGTTCCGCGTGGGCATCCTCACGGTATCCGACAAGGGCTTCCGCGGCGAGCGGGAGGACACCACCCACCTGGCCCTGCGGGAAGCCCTGAAGGGGGGGCCCTACGAGGTGGTGGCCTACGAGGTGGTGCCCGACGAGCCTCCCATGATCAAGAAGGTCCTCCGGCTTTGGGCCGACCGGGAAGGGATGGACCTCATCCTCACCAACGGGGGCACGGGCTTGAGCCCCCGGGACCGCACCCCCGAGGCCACCCGGGAGGTCTTGGAGCGGGAGGTCCCGGGGCTTCCCGAGCTCATGCGCCTCAAAGGCCTGGAGAAAACCCCCATGGCCGCCCTCTCCCGGGGGGTAGCGGGGGTGCGGGGGCGGACCCTCATCCTGAACCTCCCGGGAAGCCCCAAGGGGGCGCGGGAGTCCCTGGAGGCGGTGCTTCCCGTGTTGCCCCACGCCCTGAGCCTGGTCACGGGCAAGGTCTGGCGGGAGGGACACCATGAGTAGGGTGCCGGAGCCCTCCGTCTTCCTGGTGGTGGACGAGGCCAAGCGGAGGGCCCGGGAAAGGGGGGTGGAGCTCATAGACCTCTCCATCGGCTCCACGGACCTCCTTCCCCCGGAGGCCCCCCTAAAGGCCCTCCAGGAAGCCCTCTTGGACCCCAGAACCTACGGCTACTGCCTAAAGAGCTGCACCCTGCCCTTCCTCGAGGCCGCCACCACCTGGTACCAAGGACGCTACGGGGTCGCCCTAGACCCCAGGCGGGAGGCCCTGGCCCTCATCGGGAGCCAAGAGGGCCTCGCCCACCTCCTCCTCGCCCTCACGGAGCCGGGCGACCTCCTCCTCCTCCCCGAGGTGGCCTACCCGAGCTACTTCGGCGCCGCCCGGGTGGCCTCCCTGCGGACCCACCTCATCCCCCTAGGGCCAGGGGGCCTCGCCGAGCTAAAGCGGGTGCCGGAACCCGTCCTAAAGGAGGCCAAGGTCCTCCTCCTCAACTACCCCAACAACCCCACGGGGGCGGTGGCGGACTGGGGGTACTTTGAGAAAGCCCTGGCCCTGGCCAAGCGGTACGGGCTTTGGTTCCTCCACGACAACCCCTACGTGGACCAGGTCTACGAGGGGGAGGCCCCTTCCCCCCTGGCCCTCCCCGGGGCCAAGGAGCGGGTGGTGGAGCTCTTCTCCCTCTCCAAGAGCTACAACCTGGCGGGCTTCCGCCTGGGCTTCGCCCTGGGAAACGCGGAAGCCATAGAGCGGCTAGAGCGGGTGAAAGGGGTCATAGACTTCAACCAGTACGCCGGCATCCTGCGCCTGGGCATAGCGGCCCTCCAAACCCCGAGGGAGGCCACCCGGGGCTACGCCCAGGTCTACCGGGAAAGGGCCCTGGGGATGGCAAGGGCCCTGGAGGGGGCCCTGGAGCTCCTGCCCCCCCGGGCCACCATGTACCTTTGGGGCAAGCTACCTGAGGGGGTGGACGACCTGGACTTCGCCCTCCGCCTCGTGGAAAGGGGGGTGGCCCTGGCCCCGGGCCGGGGCTTTGGGCCTGGGGGAAGGGGCTTCCTGCGCATCGCCCTGGTGCGCCCTCTAGAAGACCTCCTCCGGGCAGCCCGGACCATCCGGGAAGCCCTCTAGCCTACTGCCAGCGCTCCTCGGGGAGAAGCCCCAAAAGGCGCCGCTTCACCTCCCCCACCAGGTAGAGGCTTCCCGCCACCACCGCGCGGGGCTCCAGGGCAAGCGCCCGTTCCAGGGCCCTTAAGGGGTCCTCCTCCACCTCCGCCCCGGGGAAAAGGGGAAGGAGGGCCCTGGGGTCCTCGCACCGGGGGGAGGCGTAGCGGGTGAGGACCACGGGGCCGAGGCCGAGGAGGGCCTCCGCCATGGGGGCGTGCGCCTTGCCCTTGGTGAAGGCGAGGACGAAGGCAGCGGGGAGAAGCCCGTGGAAGCGGAGGGCCTCCCGCAGGGCCAAGGCGCCCTCGGGGTTGTGGGCCCCGTCCAGGAGGAGCTCCTTTCCCCCCAGGCTAAGCCTTTCCAGACGGCCCGGGTTCTCCGTGCGGGCAAGGCCCCTCTCCACGGCCTCCCACCCCGCCCCCAAAAGCCTTCCCCCCACCGCCGCCAAGGCCAGGTTCTCCGCCTGGTGGGGGCCGAGGAGGGAGGCTTGGAAGCGCCGCCTCTCCCCTTTCAGGGCCAGGGTGAAGGCGAGGCCCATCGGGGTGGGGGCCACCTCCTCCACGTGGAAGTCCTCCCCCAGGACCCAAAGGGGGGTGCCGAGGGCTTGGGCCCTGGCCCTTAGCTCCTCCAAGCCCTCCCCCCGGGCGGCGGTGAGGGCGGGGACCCCTTGGCGGAAGATCCCCGCCTTCTCCCGGGCCACGTCCCTTAAGGTGGGCCCCAGGACCTCCAGGTGGTCGTGGCCGATGTTGGTGACGATGGAAAGAATGGGCTCGGCGGCGTTGGTGGCGTCCAGACGCCCCCCAAGGCCCACCTCCAGGACCGCCAACTCCACCCCCTCCTGGGCGAAGTAGCGGAGGGCCAGGGCGGTGGTGGCCTCAAAGAAGCTCGCCCCCACCGCCTCGGCGTGGGGGCGGACCTCCTCCAAGAGGGCGTGGAGGCGGGCTTCGGAAATGGGCTTCCCCATGAGGGCGATGCGCTCCCGGAAGTCCACCAGGTGGGGGCTCGTGTAAAGCCCCACCCTAAGCCCCGCCTCCTCCAGGATGGCGGCCAGGGCCCGGGCTACGGTGCCCTTCCCGTTCGTCCCCCCCACCAGGGCCACGGGGTAGGCCTCCTGGGGGTCGCCCAAGCGGGCAAGAAGGGCCCGGATGCGCTCCAGGCCCAGGGTCACCACCCCCTGGCGGGCGTAGAGCCAGGCCAAAGGGTCCATCTAGCCCCTGGGGGCCGCCTTGCAGGTGGGGCAAAGCCCCCTGAAGGTCACCTCGGCCGCCCGCACCTCCACCCCGGGGTGGGCCTCTCGGGCCAGGCCCACCAGATCGGGAAGCGCCACCTCCAGGTCCACGATGGCCCCGCAGGCCTCGCAGACCAGGTGCAGGTGGGGGTGGAGGTTGGCGTCGTACCGGGTGGCCTCCCCCGCCTTGGTGATGGGGACGAGATACCCCTCCGCCACCAGGGCCTCGAGGGTGCGGTAGACGGTGCCCAGGCTCACCTTGGGCACCACCTTGCGCACCTCCTGGTAGATCCAGGCGGCGTCCGGGTGGTGGTGGGCCTGCCGCACCACCTCCAGGATGGCCTTGCGCTGGCGGGTCAGACGCTTCAGCGCCATCAGCCCCACTATACCCTAAACTCCCCTAAACCGCTCGGGTTTGGGCGAGGATCTCCCGCCCCCCCTGCTCCAGGACGTCCTGGGCCAGCTCCAGGCCAAGCTCCTCCGCCTCGGAGGCGTCCCCCTCAATCTCCGCCCGGATGAAGCTCTTGCCGTCGGGGGAGAAGAGCCCCCCTTCCAACACCAAGGTGCCGTCCTCCGCCACCTGGGCCAAGGCCCCCACGGGGGCCAGGCAACCCGCCCCAAGCCCCTTGAGGAAGGCCCTCTCCGCCCGCACCCGGTCGTGGGAAGGGTGGTGGTGGAGGGCGTAGCAGAGCTCCTCCGCCAGGTCATCCCCCTGCCGCACCTCCAGGGCCAAGGCCCCTTGGCCCGGGGCGGGGAGCATCACCTCGGGCTCCAAAAACTGGTCAATGCGGTTCCTTAGGTCCAGGCGCAAAAGCCCCGCCGCCGCCAGGATGATGCCGTCGTACTCCCCGTTACCCAAAGCAGCCAAGCGGGTGTCCACGTTCCCCCTGAGCTCCTTGACCACCAAATCCGGCCGGTGGGCGAGAAGCTGCGCCTTGCGGCGCACGGAGCTCGTGCCCACCACCGCCCCTTGGGGCAGGTCCTCGAGGCGCTTGTACGCCCTCCCCAAGAAGACGTCCCTGGGGTCCTGCCGCCGGGGAATGGCGGCGATCTTGAGCCCCGGGGGCTCTTCCGTGGGCAGGTCCTTGAGGGAGTGCACGGCGATGTCAATCTCCCGGGCAAGGAGGGCCTCCTGGAGCTCCTTGACGAAGATGGCCTGCTCCTTGGGGTCCGCCCCCTGGTCCCCCCGGGTCTTCACCGTCTTCACCTTAAACTCCGCCTCAGGCCAGCTCTCCTTGAGGCGCTCCACCACCCACCGGGTCTGGGCCAGGGCGAGGGCGCTGCCCCGGGTTCCCACCACGATGACGCGCATACTTTCCCATACTACACGAGGACCCTCATTCCAGGGCGAGGCCCAAGGGGTCTTCCAGTAGCCCCGCCAAATGGCGGCAGAACCGGGCGGCCTCCGCCCCGTCAATGAGGCGGTGGTCGTAGGTAAGGCTAAAGGGCATGACGAGCCTCGGCACGAAGGCCTCCCGTTCCCCATCCCAGACGGGCTTCATCTGGGAGCGGGAAACCCCGAGGATGGCCACCTCGGGCCAGTTGACGATGGGGGTGAAGCCCACCCCGCCAATCCCCCCCAGGTTGGAGAGGCTAAAGGTACCCCCTTGCATCTCCTCGGGGGTGAGCTTCCGCTCCCTGGCCCTTTCGGAAACCTCCTGAAGCTCCGCCGCCAGGCGCAAGACCCCCTTCTGGTCCACGTTGCGGATCACCGGGACCAGGAGGCCGTGGGGCGTGTCCACGGCCACGCCGATGTGGACGTAGTCCTTGTAGATGACCTCGGCCTTTTCCGCATCTATGGAGGCGTTGAACTTGGGGAAAGCCTTGAGGGTCAGGGCCAAGGCCTTGAGGAGGAAGGCGGTGAGGGTGAGGCGGAAACCCCTTTCCTCCGCCTTCTTGGCGTAGCGCTTGCGCAGGGCCTCCAGCTCGGTGATGTCCGCCTCGTCAAAGTGGGTGACCATGGGCACCTGGGCCCAGGCCTGGGCCATGGCCCTTAGGGTGGCCTTGCGCACCCCGCTCATGGGCTCGGTGCGCACCGGACCCCACTTGGCGAAGTCGGGGAGCCTGGGGGCCGGAAGGCCCATCTTCGGAGCTTCCTCGGGCGCTTCCCCAAGCCCCGCCGCCCGGCGCACGTCCTCCTCCGTGATGCGCCCGGCAAGGCCCGTGCCCCGCACCCCCAGGAGGTCCACCCCGAGCTCCCGGGCAAGCCGCCTTACGGAAGGGGCGGCGGGGATGAGGCGGCGCTCCTGCGGCTCGGGCCTGGGCGCCCCGGGGGAAGGGGCCTTAGGGGCTTGGGGCCCTAGCTTGGGGGGAGCGGGCGCCTCCACGGGTTCCTTGGGGGGCGCCTCCGCCGCGGCCTCCTCGGCCAACTCCAAGAAGGGCTGGCCCGGACGCACCTCGTCCCCCACCTTGACCAAAACCCGCCTTACCACCCCGCCCGCCTCCGCGGGCACCTCCATCACCGCCTTGTCCGTTTCCAGCTCCAAGACCGGCTGGCCGGGGGCTACCCGGTCGCCCTCCTTGACCAGGACCCCCACCACCGTGGCCGCGCTCACGTTATCGCCCAGTTCGGGAAGCTTGAGTTCCATGCCTGGCCTCCTAGCGCCTGTGGGGCGGCACTTCCTCTAGCTTAAGGCCTAGCTCCGCCTGCGCTCTTTCCAAGACCTCGGCCCCCACCTTTCCCTCCTCCTGGAGGAGGGCCAAGGCGGCGTAGGCGATGTGCCGGGCGTCCACCTCAAAGAAGTCCCGGAGGGCCTCCCGGGTGTCCGAGCGGCCAAAGCCGTCGGTCCCCAGGGCGCAGAAGGGGCGGTCCACGTAGTCCCGCACCAGGTTGGGCAGGGCCTTCAGGTAGTCCGTGGCCGCCACCACCGGGCCCTCGTGCCCCTCGAGGACCTCCTTCACGTAGGGCTTCCGCGCCTTGCCGAGAAGCCGCCTTTCCCTTTCCGCCTCTATGGCGTCGTAGTAAAGGGCCTTGTAGCTGGTGGCGCTCCAGACGTCCGCCACCACGCCGTACTGGGCGAGGAGCTCCTGGGCCCGGATGGCCTCGGGCAGGATGGGCCCTGCGCCCCATAGCTGCACCCTGGGCCCCTTCCCCTCCCCTTCCCGGAAAAGGTAAAGGCCCTTGAGGATGCCCTCCTTCACCCGCTCCCGGGGCTCGGGCATGGGGGGGTGGACGTAGTTCTCGTTCTCTATGGTGATGTAGTAGAAGACGTCCTCCCCCTTCCCGTACATGCGCTTCAGGCCGTCCTCGAGGATCACGGCGAACTCGTAGGCGAAGGCGGGGTCATAGGCCAGGAGGTTGGGGGCGGCCAGGGCGTAGATGTGGCTTTGGCCGTCCTGGTGTTGCAGGCCCTCCCCGAGAAGCGTGGTGCGCCCGGCGGTGGCCCCGAGGAGGAAGCCCCGCGTGCGCTGGTCGGCGGCGGCCCAAACCAGGTCCCCGATGCGTTGCAGGCCGAACATGGAGTAGGTGATGAGGAAGGGGATGGTGGGGATGCCCCAGTGGGCGTAGGCGGTGCCGGCGGCGATGAAGTCCGCCATGGCCCCGGCCTCGGTAATCCCCTCCTCCAGGATCTGGCCCTCCTTGCTCTCCTTGTAGGCCGTGAGGGTACCGGCGTCCACGGGGATGTAAAGCTGCCCCTGGGGGGAGTAGACGCCCACCTGGGCGATCAGGGCCTCCATGCCAAAGGTGCGGGCCTCGTCGGGGACGATGGGCACGATGAGCTTGCCGATGGTGGGGTGGCGGAGGAGCTTGGCCAGGATGCGCACGAAGGCCATGGTGGTGGAGATCTCCCGCCCCCCCGAGCCCTCGTAGAACTCCCGGAAGAAGTCCTCCCCCGGCACCTCGAGGCCCCCCTTAAAGCGCACCCGCCTTTCGGGAAGGAAGCCGCCCAGGGCCTTCCGCCTCTCCTTCAGGTAGCGCACCTCGGGGGAGTCCTCCCCGGGGTGGTAGTAGGGGAGGTCCTTAAGCTTCTCCTCGGGAATGGGGATGCCGAGGAAAGCCCTGGCCTCTCTAAGGTCCTCCTCCGTGAGCTTCTTCACCTGGTGGGCCACGTTCTTGGCCATGGCCGTGGGCCCCATGCCGTAGCCCTTGATGGTGCGGGCCAGGATGACCACGGGGCTCCCCTTGTGCTCCACCGCCATCTTGTAGGCGGCGTAGATCTTCTTCAGATCGTGCCCGCCGCGGCTACGGGTGAGCTCGGTGAGCTCCTCGTCCGTCATCCCCTCAATGAGCCGCTTAAGCTCGGGGGTGTTGAAGAAACGCTCCCGGAGCTCCTTGCCACCAAAGGCGGCGTAGCGCTGGCTTTCCCCGTCCACCAAGGCCTCAAAGCGGCGGAGGAGGTGGCCCTCCTTGTCCTTGGCGATGAGCTCGTCCCAGGCGGAGCCCCAGACGATCTTGATCACCCGCCAACCCGCCCCCCGGTAAAGCCTTTCCAGCTCCTGGATGATCTTGGAGTTGCCCCGCACGGGCCCGTCCAGGCGCTGGAGGTTGCAGTTCACCACGAAGACCAGGTTGTCCAGGTTCTCCCGGGCCGCCAGGTGCAGGGCCCCCACGGTCTCGGGCTCGTCGTGCTCCCCATCCCCCAGGAAGGCCCAGACCTTGGCGGAGCTTTTGGGCTTTAGGCCCCGGTCTTCTAGGTAGCGCATGAAGCGGGCCTGGTAGATGGCCTGGATGGGCCCTAGACCCATGGAAACCGTGGGGAATTCCCAGAAGTCCGGCATGAGCCAGGGGTGGGGGTAGCTGGAAAGCCCCCGTCCCCCGGGCACAGGGGGGTGGACCTCCCGCCGGAAGTTCTCCAGGTCGGCCTCGCTAAGCCGCCCCTCCAAGAAGGCCCGGGCGTAAACCCCGGGGGAGGCGTGCCCCTGGAAGAAGACCAGGTCCCGGTCCAGCCCCGCCTCCGGCCCCCGGAAGAAGTGGTTGAAGCCCACCTCTAAGAGCTCGGCGAGGGAGGCGTAGGTGGAGATGTGCCCCCCGATGCCGTCCGCCTTCTGGTTGGCCCGCACGACCATCATGGCGGCGTTCCAGCGGAGGATGTTGGCGATGCGCCTTTCCAACTCCAGATCCCCCGGGTAAGGGGGCTCCTTCTCCTTGGGGATGGTGTTGAGGTAGGGGGTGGAAAGGCGGTTTTGCGGGAAGTACCCCTGGAGGTAAAGGTACTCGTCCAAGAGGCGGAAAAGCTCCTCCACCCGCTCAAACCCCTCCACCCGGAGGACGTACTCCAAGGACTCCACCCACTCCCGGTTCTCCACCTCCAGGAAGCGGGCCCGCTCCTCCGGGGATAGGGCCATCCAGGCTTCCTTTAGCGCGCGTTCCGTCATGCTTCCCCCCTTTGGCGGCAAACTACACTACACCGACTCATCCCCCAGTCTGGGGCAAAGGGGACCGCTTGTCCAATAGGAAGGCACAGGGCAAGGTGATAAACTTTTCTTATCATGAACCTGCGCCGCCTCAGGCTATTCCTCTTGTTGGCGGAAGAGGGGAACTTCCACAAGGCGGCGGAGCGGGCCTACCTCTCCCAGCCCGCCCTTTCCCAGCAGATCCAGGCCCTGGAAAGGGAGCTCGGGGTGCGGCTCCTGGAAAGGAGGCCCTTCCGCCTCACCCCAGCCGGAGAGGTGCTCAAGGAGGAAGGAAGCCGCCTTCTCCAGTCGGTGGAGGCGCTAAAGGAAAGGGTACGCCGGGCAGGCTGGCAGACCCTCCGCTTCGGGGTGCCGGAAAACCTCCTTCCCGACCTCATGCCCCTTCTAGACCACCTGCGCCGGGGGCTCGGCCAGGCGGTGGAGGTCCTGGAGATGCACACCCCCGAGCAGGTGAAGGCCCTGAAGGAGGGAAGGCTGGACTACGGCCTGGCTGGGCTCCGGGTGGAGGACCCAGCCATCGGGGAGGAGCCCCTCTTGAAGGTGCCCATCGTGGTCCTCCTCCCGGAAAGCCATCCCTTGGCGGAAAGGGAACGGGTGCCCCTGGCCGCCTTGAAGGAGGAGCCCTTCCTGCTCCTTCCTAAAGAGGTTTTGCCCCCCCTGCACGAAGCCTTCATGGAGGTGTTCCGCCGGGCGGGGTTTACCCCCAGGGTGGCCCGGGAGGTGGCCCGCTTCCCCCAGGCGGTGAGCCTGGTGGCGGCTGGGGTAGGGGTCTACCTCACCCTGGCCCCTTACCGCGTCTTCCCCCACCCGGGGACGGTGCTCAAACCCCTGGCGGAGGAGGCGGCTTTGCAGGTTTCCCTCATCTACCGCAAAAACCCTCCCCCACCCCGCCTCGAGGAGGTGCGGGAACTCCTCAAAGCCCTGGTCCTTTAGGCCTGGAGGCCAGGGGGTTCGCCTTCCCCCCAGCTCAGCTCCACCAGGCCGATGAGCTCCTCCACGGGGACGCCGTAGTCCCGGGAAAGGCGGGTGATCTCGTGCCCAAGCCGTCTGAGGTGGGCCAACTGCGCTGGGCTCGCCTCGTGGGCTAGGTCCAGAAGCCAAGAGAGGAGGGTCTCCGCCTCCTCGTCCGTGAGGCCATCGGTCAGGGCCTCGTCCTCCAAGAGCAGGTGGGCTGGGTCTTCCCTCATCGCCTCTTTAGCGTCTCCTCCTGACGCACCAAGCCGAGCCTGCGGGCCAGGGCCTCGAGGTGGGCGGGGTCCTGGGCTGCGGCAACCTGGGCCCTGAGCTCGGCCACCCGGGCCTCGGCCCGGGCGATGGCCTCCTCTAGCCTAGCCCTTTCCCCCGCCAAGCGGTAGGCCCGCACCCCCTCCTGCCCCAAAAGAAAAAGGGCATGGGCCACCCCCAGGGCGAAGACCAGGTGCAGGATGCGGTAAACGGGCCGCTCCAAGGTGGCCCCATTATACCCCGGAGAGGCCCTTGCGGTGTGGACAAGGCTTCTCCAAAAATAAAAGGAGAATCTTGGCAAAAGTCCCTCCAGAAGACGCCCTCGGTGGCGAAAAACAGATATTGTACTTGTTTAACAGGGCTCAAGTGTTGCATTTGCACATGGCCTGTGTATACTGGAATTGAAAGGAAGGAGGAGCCATGCCAAGGACCAAGGAAAAGGAAAACTACCGGGCGCGGCTAAAGGCGGTGGGGCTGCGGCACACCTTGCCCCGGGAGCGCATCCTGAGCTTCCTGGACCGCAAGAACGTACACCCCACCCCGGAGGAGCTCTACCAGGGCCTGAAGAAGCGGGGCTACGATATCGGCCTTTCCACCGTCTACCTAAACCTCCATGTCCTGCGGGAACACGGCCTCATCTACGAGTTCAAGGACCCTAAGGGCTACACCCGGTACGACGGCTACAACGAGCCCCACGCGCACCTGGTCTGCACCTCCTGCGGCAAGGTGGAGGACCTCCTCCTGAAGAACCTGCCCGAGCTGGACCTCGAGCCCGCCCTCAAAGCGGCCGCCGAGCGCACGGGCTGGGCCCTGGAGGGCTTCCGCTTGGAGTTCAGGGGCAAGTGCCCGAACTGCCAGGGCTAAGGGAGGCGGATGGAGGGCCCGGGGAGTCCCCCGGGCCCTTTCTTACTGGGCCAGGGTTTCCGCCAGGCGCAGGATGGTCCGCACCCCGAAGCCCGTCCCCCCTTCCGGCCCCAGGGCGTGGGCCTTCTTGGCGAAGGCGGGCCCGGCGATGTCCAGGTGGACCAAGGGCACCTTCACGAACTCCGCCAGGAAGAGGGCGGCGGTGATGGCCCCGCCGTTTCGGTCTCCCACGTTTTTCAGATCGGCCACGGGGCTTTTGAGCTTCTCCCGGTAGGCCTTCTCCAAGGGCATGGGCCAGACCTTCTCCCCGGCCTCCTCCGCCGCCTTCCGCACCTTCTCCCCAAACTCCCCCTCCGTGGCGAAAAGGGCCGCCACCTCCTCCCCCAAGGCCACCACCGCCGCCCCCGTGAGGGTGGAAAGCTCCAGGATGCGCTCGGCCCCCTGCCGCTCCGCATAGGCGAGGGCGTCCGCCAGGGTGAGGCGGCCTTCGGCGTCGGTGTTCATCACCTCCACGGTCTTGCCGGAAAGGGTCTTGAGCACGTCCCCCACCCGATAGGCCCGTCCCGAGACCAGGTTCTCGCAGGCGGCCACGTAGCCCCATAGCTCCAGGGGAAGGCCGAGGAGGGCCGCAGCCTTAAAGGCCCCGAGCACCGCCGCCGCCCCCGCCATGTCCGACTTCATGGTGGCCATACTCTCCGTGGGCTTTAGCGAGTAGCCCCCGGAGTCAAAGGTGAGGCCCTTACCCACCAGGTCCAGCCTCCCCTTAGCCCCTTCCGGGCGGTAGCGGAGGTGGATGAAGCGGGGCGGGTTCTCCGAGCCTTGGGCCACCGCCAGGAAAGCCCCCATGCCCAGCTCCCGGATGGCCCCTTCGTCCAGGACCTCCACCTCTACCCCGAGCGCTTTCAGGGAAAGGGCCGCCTCCGCTAAGGCCTCGGGGGTGAGGAGGTTTGGGGGCTCGTTCACCAGGTCGCGGGCGAAGTAGACCCCCTCCGCCACCTTCCTCGCCCGCTCCAGCGCCTGGGGCTCGGCGCCGGAAAGCTCCAGGGCCAAGGGCTTTTCCGCCTTCTCCGTCTTGTGGCGGGTGTAGCGGTAGGCCCCGAGGTAGAGCCCTTCCGCCAAGGGGTAGGCCTCCGCCACCTCCTCCACGAGGACCCGGGGGAAGGAGTACCGCCCGAGGGCCTGGGCAAGCCGGCCCCCAGCCGCCCGGAGGTCTTCGCCCAGGGCGAAAAGGAGGACATGCCCTTCCGGCGTGGCGAGGAGGAGGTGGTCCCCCGCCTCCTTTAGCCCCGCCCCCTCCCAGGCCCGGCGCAAAAGCCCGCCCAAACGGGCGTCCAGGGCCTCCCCCTGGGGGAGGAGGGCTCCTTTTTGCACGAAGACCACCTTCAAAGGGGCTTCCGCTTCCAGAAAGCTTGCCTGGCTAGCGCTTAGGGTGATCACGCCTAGGGTTATACCACGCCCGCCCGTGGCAGAATGGGAAGGATGCGCTTCTTGCTTTTGGCCAAACAGGCGGCCTTGGGAGGGGCTGCGGCCCTCGAGGGCGTGATGATGAAGGCCCCGTGGGCCTGGGCCCTGGCGGTGCGGCTCCCAAATGGCGAGATCCACGTGGAGCGCCACGAGGAGCGAGCCCTCACCGAACGCTACCCCTTTGCCCGCCTCCCCCTCATCCGGGGAGTGGTGGCCCTCTTTGACGCCCTTTCCGTGAGCTACCGCGCCCTGGCCCGGAGCGCCGAGCTCGCCGGGGAGGAGGAGATGCCCAAGGGGGCGCTTTGGGGCACCGTGGCCTTTAGCCTCCTTTTGGGCATCGCCCTCTTCATCGTCCTGCCCGGCTTCCTCTCCGGGCTCTTGGTGGACCCCGCCCGCCACCCGGTGCTTTACAACCTCCTGGCGGGGCTCCTCAAGGTGGGGATCCTCCTCGGCTACCTCCGCTTCATCGGCCGCATGCCGGAGATCCAGCGCTTCTTCATGTACCACGGGGCGGAGCACAAGGCCATTCACGCCTACGAGAAGGGCCTTCCCCTCACGGTGGAAAACGTCCTGGCCCAGCCCCGCTTCCACCCCCGGTGCGGCACCACCTTCCTGGCCTTCGTCATCGTGGTTTCCGTTTTGGTCTATAGCCTCATCCCCGCCCCCGAGGTGCTCTGGTGGCGGCTTTTGGCCCGGGTCCTCTTCCTCCCCGTGGTGGCGGCCTTGGCCTTTGAGCTCCTCTACTTCTCCGCCCGGCATGAGGACCCCCTTTCCCGCCTCCTTAGGGAGCTCGGCTTCCGCTTCCAGGCCCTCACCGTGGCCGAGCCCACCCCGGAGATGGTGGAGGTGGCCATCCGGAGCACGGAGGCGGCCCTGGGGGAGAAGGTGGTGGCATGAAGCGGGTGCTCGTGGCCATGTCCGGGGGGGTGGACTCCTCCGTGGCGGCCCTCCTCCTCAAGGAGGCGGGCTACGAGGTGGTGGGGGCCATGATGCGCTTCTGGCCCGACCTGCCCCCCGTGCGCCTGGAGGGCGGGAAGCCCCGGGCCTGGGAGAGCTGCTGCACCCCGGACGCCGCCTACGAGGCCAGGCGGGTGGCGGAGCTTCTCGGCATTCCCTTCTACCTCCTGGACTACCGCGAGGTCTTTGAGGAGGAGATCATCGGGCCCTTCCTGGAGGACTACGCCCAGGGGCGCACCCCCAACCCCTGCGCCCGCTGCAACACCCACGTGAAGTTCGGGGCCCTCCTCAAGCAGGCGAAAAGGCTCGGCCTGGACTACGTGGCCACGGGGCACTACGTGCGCAGGGAAGGGGAGGCCCTCCTCCGGGGCCTGGACCCGAGGAAGGACCAGACCTACTTCCTCTGGGGCACCCCCAAGGAGGCCATCCCCCACCTCCTCTTCCCCGTGGGGCACCTCACCAAGCCGGAGGTGCGGGCCCTGGCGGAAAGGGCGGGCCTCCCCACCGCCCGAAAGCCCGAAAGCCAGAACCTCTGCTTCGTGGCCGGGGACCTGAGGGAGTTCCTGCAGACCAGGCTCCAGGTCCGCCCGGGCCCCGTGGTGGACGCCCTCACGGGGGAGGTGGTGGGGGAACACCAGGGGGCAAGCCTCTACACCCTGGGGCAACGGAAGGGGCTTGGGCTCTTCAAGCCCCACCTGGAGCGGTACGTGGTGGGGCTGGACCCGGGGCGGAACGTGGTCTACGTGGGGCCCAAGGAGGCTACCCTTTGGCAGGGTCTGGAGGGGGAAGGCCTCAACCTCCTGGCCGAGCTTCCGGAGGAGGTGGAGGTGCAGGTGCGCTACCGCACCCCCCCCGTGCGGGCCAAGGTGGAGTCCCTAAACCCCTTGCGCCTCCGGTTCCAAGAGCCCGTCTTCGCCGTCACCCCCGGGCAGAGCGCCGTCTTCTACCAGGGGGAAAGGCTTTTGGGCGGGGCGGTGATCCGGCGGGGGCTTTACAACCTGGCGGGGCTTAGCCTCGAGGCCCCCATGGCCCTGACCGTCCCCTGACAAGGGGCTGGCAGAGTACGGGTGGGAGGTTAGGTATGCGGAAAGCCATCGGCCTAGCAGTCCTAGCGGTAGCCAGCGCGGCCTTCGCCCAGCAGGTGGTGCGGGCGGACGGGTCCTCCACCGTCTACCCCATCACCCAGGCGGTGGCGGAGGAGTTCGCCGCCCGCAACCCCGGGGTGAAGGTGGTGGTGGCCTTCTCCGGCACCGGGGGCGGCTTCAAGAAGTTCTGCCGCGGGGAAACGGACATCCAAAACGCCAGCCGGCCCATCATGCCGGAGGAGCTCAAGGTCTGTAAGGAAAACGGCATCGCCTTCATTGAGATCCCCGTGGCCTACGACGCCCTCACGGTCATCGTGAACCCTAAAAACACCTGGGCCACCTGCTTGAAGACCTCCGAGCTCAAGGCCATCTGGGAGCCGGGCTCCAAGATTACCCGTTGGAACCAGATCCGCCCCAACTGGCCCAACCAGCCCCTGAGGCTCTTCGGGGCCGGGGCCGACTCCGGCACCTTTGATTACTTCACCGAGGCCATCATGGGCAAAGCCAAGGCCATCCGCACCGACTACCAGCCCACGGAGGACGACAACGTCACCATCCGGGGCGTGGCCGGGGACACCTACGCCATGGGCTTCCTGGGTGTGGCCTACTACGAGGAGAACAAGGACAAGGTGAAGGCGGTGGCGGTGGATAACGGCAAGGGGTGCGTCCTGCCCAGCCGGGAAAACGTTCTGAACGGCACCTACCAGCCCCTCTCCCGGCCCCTCTTCATCTACGTGAACGCCAAGAGCCTGGAGCGGAAGGAGGTGCAGGAGTTCGTGGACTTCTACCTCTCCCCCGCCGCCCGGCGGGCCATCCGCTCCACGGGCTACATTGAGCTCCCCGCCGAGGCCTACCAGATCGGCCAGGAGCTGGTGAAGCGGAAGAAGACGGGTACCTTCTTCATGGAACTCCCGGCGGGGACGCCCCTTTCCAAGTTCGTGGAGGAGCTTAAGAAGGAGCTAAAGTAGCCCCGGAAGGGTCCTTGGGGGTGGGGCTAACCCCACCCCCTTTAGAATGGGGAAGGCATGGAGATCCTGAAGCAAAGGCCCTCGAGGCACCCTTGGGAGGTGCTCACCTTCGCCCTGCTCCTCCTCCTCTCCTCCGTGACCCTCCTCACCACCCTAGGGGTCATCCTGAGCCTCCTCGGCGACGTGGCGGAGTTCTTCCGCCGGGTGCCCCTTAGGGAGTTCCTCTTCGCCCCCGAGTGGACCCCCCTTTTCGCCAATCCCCGCTACGGCATCGCCCCCCTGATCCTGGGAACCTTCATGGTCACCTTTATCGCCCTCTTGGTGGCGGTGCCTTTGGGGCTGGCCCTCGCCATCTACCTCTCCGAGTATGCGGAAAGCGCCCAGCGGGCCCGCATCAAGGGGATGCTGGAGCTCTTTGAGGGCATCCCCACCGTGGTCTTCGGTTACTTCGCCCTCCTCTTCGTGACCCCCCTCCTTCAAAAGGTGATCCCGGGCCTCAACATCTTCAACCCCCTCTCCGCCGGCCTCGTCATGGGTTTCGCCATCATCCCCTACATCTCCAACGTAGCCGCCGACGCCATGGAGTCCGTACCCCGCTCTATCCGGGAAGCGGCCTACGCCCTGGGAGCCCGCCCCTACGAGGTGGCCCTGAAAGTGGTCTTCCCCGCCGCCATCTCCGGCATCATCGCCGCCATCATTCTGGCCACAAGCCGGGCCATTGGGGAAACCATGATCGTGGCCATCGCCGCCGGGCAACGCCCCGCCCTTACCCTAGACCCCCGGGAGACCATCGCCACCATGACCAGCTACATCGTCCAGGCAGCCACGGGGGACCAGCCCACGGGCTCCACCGCCTACTACGCCCTCTTCGCCGTGGGCTTCACCCTCTTTGCCCTCACGCTCCTCCTGAACATCCTGGCCCAGTGGATCGTGGAGCGCTACCGGGAGCGGTATGAATAGGACCCACACTCCCGATGCTTTCGGCGTAGACCCTTGGAAGACCCGCATTGACCGGGTCTTCGCCCGAGCCTTGGTCCTGCCCCTCCTTCTGGCCCTAGGCCTCCTCGCCCTCCTCCTGGGGGACACCCTGTACCGGAGCTTCTCCGTCCAGGTGGTGCGGGCGGACGAGGGGCCCGGGAAGACCTATCCCTTCGGCCTTTCCGCCCAGGAAATCCTCCGGCAAGACCTCCTCGCCCGGGGCTACACCGAGGAGGAGGTGGCCTTCGCCCTCGAGGACCCCAAGGAACGGCAGGTGCTCTTCCTTCAGAACCGGGTGGAGCTCATGTGGAACACCCAGGACGGGCCCTTCCGTTACGTGGTCACCGGGGTCTACGACGAGCGGGTGGCGGACTTCTCCCTGGCCGAGGGCCTGAGGCGCTGGAACGAGCTCAAGGCCAACCTCCAGGAAGGGGAGCGCCTCGTGCTCAACCCCTGGCTGGACCAGACCTTCCTCACCCGCCCCCCCTCCCGCTCCCCCCTAACGGCGGGCATAGGGGTGGCCATCTGGGGCACGGTCTGGGTCCTCTCCTTAGCCCTCCTCATCGCCATCCCCGTGGGCATCGGCACCGCCATTCTCCTAGAAGAATACCTAAAGGAGGGGAGGCTTTCCCGGCTCCTGGAGGTGAACCTGCGCAACCTGGCGGGAGTGCCCTCCATCGTCTATGGGCTTTTAGGCCTGGCCCTCTTCGTGCGGGGGATGGGGCTTGGACCCACCATCCTCGCCGCCTCCATGACTTTGGGGCTTCTCGGCATCCCCGTCATCGTGGTCACGGCCCGGGAAGCCTTGAGGGCGGTACCGGAGTCCTTGCGCCTGGCGGCCTTCGCCCTGGGGGCCACGAGGCGGCAGGTGGTTTTCCGGGTGGTGGTCCCCGCCGCCCTGCCCGGTATGGTCACCGGGGTCATCCTCTCCGCCGCCCGCCTCATCGGCGAGGCCGCCCCCCTCCTCCTGGTGGGGGCAGCAGCCTACGTGCCCTTCCTCCCCTCAGGGCCCCTTTCCCAGTACACGGTGATCCCGGTACAGATCTACCTCTGGATCAGCCAGAACCAGCCGGAGTTCGCCCGGGTGGCGGCGGCAGGCATCCTGGTCATGCTCCTCGTGCTCTCCGTGCTCTACTTCTTGGCCCTTTACCTCAGGAACCGCTTTAGGAGGGAATGGTGAGCCTGGAAATGCTCAAAGACCACGAGACGGTGCGCACAGCCCCCGTTTCCGAGGCCGAGGCCTTGGTGGACGTGCGCCACCTCAACCTCTGGTACGGCCCCAAGCAGGCCCTTTTCAACATCTCCGTGCGCTTCCCCAAAAACAAGGTCACCGCCATCATCGGCCCCTCGGGGTGCGGCAAGAGCACCCTCCTGCGCTCCCTCAACCGCATGAACGACCTGGTGCCGGGGGTGCGGGTGGAAGGGGAGGTGCGCTACGAAGGGGTGAACATCTACGACCCCCGGGTGGACCCGGTGGCGGTGCGGCGCCACATCGGCATGGTCTTCCAAAAGCCCAACCCCTTCCCCAAGACCATCTTTGAGAACGTGGCCTTCGGCCTAAGGCTCATGGGGGTCAAGGGGAGCGAGCTGGAGGACCGGGTGGTGGAGGCCCTGAAGCGGGCCGCCCTTTGGAACGAAGTGCAAGACCGCTTTAAGAAGGAGAGCGGGCTCAGGCTTTCCGGCGGGCAGCAACAGCGGCTTTGCATCGCCCGGGCCATCGCCGTGGAACCCCCCCTCCTCCTCATGGACGAACCCACCAGCGCCCTGGACCCCATCGCCACCCAGGCCATTGAGGACCTCATCCTGGAGCTAAAGGAGCGCTACACCGTGGTCATCGTCACCCACAACATGCAGCAGGCGGCCCGGGTTTCCGACCGCACCCTCTTCATGCACCTCGGGGTTCTCGTGGAGGAAGGCCCCACGGACCTCGTCTTCACCAAACCCAAGCACCCCTACACCGAGGCCTACATCACGGGCCGCTTCGGCTAAACTTTACGGCATGTCTGCCCTCGGCCTCCTCTTCCTCACCCTCTTCAACAGCGTCCTGGGGCTTTCCCTCCTCTTCCCCATCCTGGGGCCTTTGGGGAGGGAGCTCGGCCTGAGCGAGGTCCAGGTGGGCCTCTTCTCCACGGGCTACGCCCTCATGCAGTTCCTCCTCGCCCCCTACTGGGGCAGACGGAGCGAAAGGGGCAGGAAGCCCGTGCTCCTCCTGGGCATCCTGGGCTTTGCCCTAAGCTTCCTCCTCTTTGGCCTTTTTGCCCTCTTGGGGCAGAAGGGCCTCCTTCCCCCAAGCCTCCTTTTCCCCCTCCTCCTCCTCGCCCGGCTCTTGGGCGGGGCCTTCAGTTCCGCCACCCTGCCCACGGCCCAGGCCTACGCGGCGGACGTCACGGGCAGGGAAAACCGCACCGCCGGCATGGCCCTTCTGGGGGCAGCTTTTGGCCTGGCGGTTATTCTGGGCCCGGCGTTAGGGGCAGGGCTTGCGGCCCTTTTTGGGCTATTGGCCCCGGTCTTCTTCGCCAGCGCCATCGCCCTTTTGAACGCCCTCTTTGTGGCCCTCACCCTCCCCGAGTCCCGGCCCCAAGGGGCGAAAGCGGAGGGGCGCCTCTCCCCCTTTGACCCCCGGGTCTTCCCCCTCCTCCTCCTGGGCCTGGCCTTGAACCTATCGGGCGTGGCCTTGGAGCAGACCATCGCCTTCCTCTTCCAAGACCGCCTGGGCCTGAGCGGGGTGGAAACCGCCCGCAAGGTGGGGATGGCCCTGGTGCTCTATGGACTCGTGGCGGTCTTCATCCAGGGGTTTTTGGTGCGGAAGCTTTCCTGGCCCCCCAAAACCCTCCTCCTCCTGGGGCTTCCCGTGGGGATGTTGGGGTTTTCCCTGCTCGCATTGGCCCACACCTTTCCCCTCCTCGCCCTAGGCCTCGCCCTCCAGGGAGCGGGGGCGGCCCTGGCGGGCCCCGGGATCACGGCAGCCCTTTCCCTGGCGGTGGGGGAGGGGGAGCAGGGGCTCGTGGCGGGGCTCAATAGCGCCGCCCAAGCCCTGGGGCGGATGCTTGGACCCCTTTTGGGCACGGGGCTTTACCGGCTCATGCCCGAGGCCCCGTACCTGCTTGGGGCCGGGCTTTTGGGGCTTTCCCTCCTTCTCCTCCCCGCCCTCTTCCGGCGGGTGCGGCTCTGATGCGGCTCCTTCTTTTCCGGCAGAAAAACTTCCGCAACCTGGCCTTCACCGCCTTCCGTCCCCCCCAGGGGCTTTTCGCCGTGGTGGGGGGAAACGCCCAGGGAAAGACGGGGCTTCTCTTAGGCATCCACCTGGCCCTCGGGGGGGAGGTGCGGGCCACCTTGGGCGATCTGGTGCGTTTTGGGGAGAAGGAGGCCTGGCTCTTCGCCGAGGTGGAAACCGAGCTCGGGGTCTTCCGGGTGGAACAGCGCCTCTCCCCTGAGGGAAGGGCGGTATTCCTGAACGAGAAGGCCGTGAGCCTGAAGGCCCTTTGGGAGCTTCCCGGTTCGGTCCTGGTCTCCCCGGAGGACGTGGAGGTGGTCTTGGGGGCCAAGGAGGAGCGGCGGAGCTTCCTAGACCGGCTCATCGGCCGCTTTTCCCGCCGCTACGCCGCCCTCCTCTCCGCCTACGAGAAGGCCTTACGGCAACGGAACGCCCTTTTGAAAACGGGGGGGGAGGGCCTCGAGGCCTGGGACCTGGAGCTCGCCCGTTACGGGGAGGAGATCATGGCCCTCCGCCGCCGCTTCCTCGGGCGCTTTTTGCCCATCTTTCAGGCGGTGCACCGGAGCTTGGCCCCTGGGGAGGCCGGGCTTATCCTGGAGGAGACGGTGCGGGGAAGCTTCCTGGAGGCCCTGGCCGGGCGGCGGGAGGAGGAGCGGGAACGGGGGCAGACCCTTATAGGCCCCCACCGGGACGACCTCGTCGTCCTCCTGGGGGGCCGTCCCGCCCACCGCTTCGCCAGCCGGGGGGAGGCCAAGGCCCTGGCCCTGGCCCTGCGTCTGGCGGAGCACCGCCTTCTTTGGGAACACCATGGGGAGGCGCCCCTCCTCCTGGTGGACGAGTGGAGCGAGGAGCTGGACGCGGGGCGAAGGCAGGCGGTCCTGGCCTACGCCCAGGGGCTTCCCCAGGCGATTTTGGCGGGGCTTTGGGCCCCGGAGGGTATTCCTGCGTGCACCATGGAAGGAGGGGTGGTGCTATGCCCTGGCGGCTAAAGGACCTGGTGCCCGAGGCCCTGAAGAAGGCGGGGGGCAAG
Source organism: Thermus hydrothermalis (assembly GCF_022760925.1). NCBI lineage: Bacteria > Thermotogati > Deinococcota > Deinococci > Thermales > Thermaceae > Thermus > Thermus hydrothermalis. The sequence goes on from NZ_JAKTNT010000016.1 coordinate 30,606, forward strand.
GAAAAGCTCAGGCGGGGGCTGGTGCTGGCCGCCTGGAAGGAGGTGGTGGGGAAGGAGCTCGCCCAGCTCACCGAGGCGGTGGGCCTCGAGGGGAATACCCTCTTGGTGCGGGTGGCGGACCCCCTCACCGCCCACCAGCTCACCTATAGCCGCCTCGCCCTCCTCCGCCGCTACGAGGAGCGCTTCCCCGGGGTGGTCCAGGAGATCCGCTTCCTGGTGGGCCCCTTGGAAACCCCACCCCCCCCTCCCCCCAAGCCCCCGGAAAACCCCGAGGCGGCGCGCCGGGCGCTTAAGCTCGCCCAGGAAGCCCCCCCTGAGCTTCGGGAAAAGGTGGCCCGGGCCGCCCTGGCCCTTTTTTCCCACCAAAGGGGAAGCCCTTGCCCCATCTGCGGCGCCCCAAGCGAGCGCCACCCCTGCCCCACCTGCCGCCGCCTTTTGGAAAGCCCCGCCGTGCGCAAGGAGGCGGAAAGGCTAAGCCGGGGGCAAGCCGCCCGCCTGGAAGGGGAGGCGCTCCTTGCAGCGCGGCACCTGGCCCGGGAGCGCCTTCTCAGAGAGATGCGGGAGCTCTACCCCGAGGCCTTGCGGGAAAGGGAACTGATCCCTTTGCTCAAGGACTTAGCCCAGCGTTACAAGGGCCTTTTTCCCGAAGCCCCCCTGCCCGAAAGCGTAGAAAGCCTACTCCGCCACGGGACGTAAGGAGGGCTAGAGCCAGGTTAAAGCCAACCGGGCCTCGAGGCGGCCCACCACCAGGCCCCGGTGGTTTGTGATCTCGGGCCGGTCCCAGGGGGTAGGGCCAGGGTCTAAGCCCAAGCGGCGAAGGAGGGCTACCACCAGCACCTCCCGGGCCTGGCCCGAGCCGTCCTCCACTTTGAGGGCGATGCCCAAAGGCCCCTTGGGGCTTTCCAAGAGGGCCAGGCCATAGTAGCCATCCGCCCCCCGCTTGGCCACCACGGGAAGCCTCTCCATGAGCAAGGTGTCTATGCTCCCAGGCCCCGCCACCAGCATGGGGTGGCGGCGCATGGCCTCCCGCACCCTTCGGAGGGGCTCCTGGTAGGGGGCCGGGGCCTCCTCGGGGGCCGCCAAGAGATAAAAAGCCCGCGCCGCCCGGGAAAGGGGGAGGGCGAAGGTGGGAACGCTGCAGCCGTCCGTGGCGTGGCGGGGCTCGGCACCCGAAAGCGCCCGGAGGGTTTCCCGGTTCAGGCGCTGCACCGGGTGGTCGGGCAGGTGGTAGCCCTCCGTGGGCGCCCCCAGGGCCAAGGAAGCCGCCAGCATGCCGGCGTGCTTGCCCGAGCAGTTGTGGTGGAGGGGGGTTGGGGAAAGCCCCCGCGCCTCCAGGGCCTTCCGGGCCTCCTTGGAAAAGGGGGGGTGGACCCCGCAGACCAGGTGCTCAGGGCCCAGGCCGAGCCTAGCGAGAAAGCGGGTGGCCACCGCCACGTGGGCCTCGGTGCCGTCGTGGCTCGCCGTGGCCAAGGCCACCTCCTCCTCCCCAAGGCCAAAGCGCTCCACGGCCCCCGTGAGGTAAAGGGCCAAGGCCTGGAAGGGCTTGGCGGAGGAGCGCAGGTAGGCCCAAAGGTCCGGCTCCCCGGCGTAGGCCAAAACCCCTTCCCGGCCAAAGACCACCAGGGAAGCCCGGTGCCGGTTTTCCACGAGCTCGCCGCGGTAGGCGTAAACCCAAGCGTTCACGCCCCAAGTCTACGCCGGGCCTCGGCCAAAAGCGCCGCCCAGTCCACGCCCCTATAGGGGTTTGGCAGGCCCTTTAGCCGGGCTTCTGCCTTCTTGAGGTTTCTCTGGCCACTTTTCCCCATGGCCCCTTGGTGCAGGGCGGCGGCGAGGAGGATAAGCCCTTGGAGGAAGCGCCGCTCCTCCCCTTCCGCCCGAAGCCAGGCCGCCTCCAAGACCTCGTGCACCTCAAAGTAGCGCCCCTCCCGCCAGAGGGCCAAGGCCTTCTCCAACACATTCCCTTCTTAAAGCTTAAGCTATGTTTAGGTCTATGCGACTTGGAGCCTTTCTCCTCCCCTTTTTTGTCCTGGCGGTGGCCCTGCGCCTGGCCACCACCACCAGCGTCTACGATTCCGGGCTTTTGGACCAGCTTCTTCCCCCCTTCCAGAAGGCCACGGGGATCCAGGTGGAGGTCTTGGCGGTGGGCACGGGCCAAGCCCTGACCTTAGCGGCCCGCGGGGACGTGGATGCCGTCTTGGTCCACGCCCCGGACCTCGAGGCGGAGGCGGTGCGGCAAGGCCACCTGGCCGAAGGGTTCTGCCTAGCGCAAAACCGTTTCCTCCTGGTGGGGCCACCGGAAGACCCCGCCCGGGTGCGGGAAGCCCCCACCGTCCTGGAGGCCCTGCGGCAGATCGCCAAGACCCAAGCCCCCTTCGTCTCCCGGGGGGACCGCTCGGGCACCCACGTCAAGGAACTCGCCCTCTGGAAGGAGGCAGGCGTCACCCCGACCCCCCCCTGGTACCTGGAGTCGGGGGCGGGCATGGGCCAGACCTTGGTCCTGGCGGCGGAAAAAGGAGCCTACACCCTCTCCGATTTGGCCACCTACCTCACCGTGGGGAAAAAGAGGGGCCTGGTTGCCCTTTACGAACGGGGCGACCCTCTACTTATCAACCAGTACAGCTATTATGTGGCCCTCAAGGGGAAAAACCCTGAGGAGGCCAGGCGGCTTCGGGCCTTCTTGGCCTCCGAGGAGGCGGCCCGGCTCACCGCAGGCCTAAAGGTGGAGGGGCAAAGCCTTTTCCAGCCCCTCCGGGGGCGGTGTATCCTTCCTCCAGGTGGAAGCCGCTGAGCTTTGGGAGATCGCCTGGCGGAGCCTCTGGGTGGCGGGGGTGGCCACGCTCCTTGCGGCGCTCCCCGCCGTCCCCCTGGGGCTTTGGCTGGCCCTCCGGGGCGGGGGCGGGGCCTGGGGACGGATGCTCCTCTATGCGGGCATGGCCCTGCCCCCTGTGGTGGTGGGGCTTTTCCTCTACCTCCTCCTATCCCGCTCCGGGCCCTTGGGCTTCCTCGGCCTCCTCTACACCCCCTACGCCATGGTCCTGGCGGAGGCCATCCTGGCCTTCCCCCTCATCGCCGCCTTTGTCCTTTCCGGGGCCCGGGCCCGGGTGGAGGAGGTGCGCCTTTTGGTGCGGAGCCTGGGCGGCACGGAGGCCCAGGTCTTCCCCACCCTCTTTTGGGAAAGCCGCCGCACCCTGGCCGCTGCCCTGGCCGCGGGCTTTGGCGGAGCCATCAGCGAGGTGGGGGCGGCCACCCTGGTGGGTGGGGACATCCGCCACCACACCCGGGTTCTCACCACCGCCATTGTGGTGGAAACCCGCAAAGGGGAGTTGGAGGCGGCGTTGGCCTTGGGGATGGTCCTTATGGGCATTGCCCTCTTGGTCACCGGGCTTCTCGTTATCCTGGAGCGGGAATGAGGCCAGTGCTTTGGGCCAAGGGGCTTTTCCACCGCCACGGGACGTTTTGCCTGGAGGTGGAAGACCTTAAGGTCTACCCCGGGGAGATCCTGGCGGTCCTAGGCCCGTCGGGTAGCGGCAAGACCACCCTGCTCCGCCTTCTTGCGGGCCTCTTCCAACCCGAGCGAGGCCGGGTGGAGGGGGGGCGTGCCGCCTACCTGCCCCAGGCCCCGCCCCTCTTGCGGAGGAGCGTTTTGGAAAACGCCGCCTTTGGCCTCCGCCTCCAGGGCGTGGCCAAGCGGGAGGCCTGGGAGCGGGCGCGAAGGTTGTTAGCGCGGGTGGGCTTGGCGGAAAAGGCGCGCCAGCCCGCCCACCTCCTCTCGGGCGGGGAAGCGGTGCGCTTAGCCCTGGCCCGCACCCTTTTGGTGGAGCCCGAGATCCTCCTTCTGGACGAACCCACCGCCAGCCTGGACCCGGCCAACGTCGCCCAGGTGGAAGCCCTCCTCGCCGAGGCGGCGCTGGAGGGGCGGGCAGTGGTCCTCGCCACCCACGACCTCTTCCAGGCTAAACGGCTGGCAAAGCGGGTGGTCTTCCTCTACCTGGGCCAGGTGGTGGAGGAAGGGGAGGCCAAGGCCTTCTTCCAAAACCCCAAGGACCCTAGGACCCAAGCCTTTTTGCAAGGCCGCCTCCTCCCCTAAGGGCTCTGGAGCTGGCGGTAGGCCTCGGAGGCCGCCACCCCCACGGCCACCGCCAGGTTCAGGGAGCGCACCGGCCCCGGCATGGGGATTTGGAGGGAGGGAAACTGGGCCAGGACCGCCTCCGGAAGTCCCCGGGTCTCGGGCCCGAAGAGGAGGTAGTCCCCCTCTTGGAAACGGGCTTGGTATAGGCTCGTCTCGGCACGGGCGCTAAAGGCCCACACCCGGGCGGAAGGGGGGAGGGAGGCGAGGAAGGCTGCCCAGTCTTCGTGGACCCTCAGGTCCACGTAGGGCCAGTAGTCCAGCCCCGCCCGCCTGAGCTTGGAACTGGAAAGGAGAAAGCCCAAGGGGCGGATGAGGTGCAAGGGCCACCCCAAGGCAGCGGCGGTGCGGGCGATGTTCCCCACGTTCTGGGGGATTTCCGGCTGGTAAAGGACCAGGTGGACCATCACCGCCTCCGGTACCGGGTGGCCGCTCCCCGGCCCACCCGCTCCGCCCGCCCCTCGCGAAGGAGCCGGTTCAACAGGGCCAAGGCGGCTCTGGGGCGCAGGCCCAAAAGGGCCTCCACCTCCCGCCTGGACCGGGGGGTTTCCAAGAAAGCCAGGACCCGCTCGGCCAAGGAATCCCGCTGGGCTAGCCGGTACCTGCCCCCTTCCCTCCGCACCAGACCCATGCGCTCCATACGGGAAAGGACCTTCCTGCTCGCCTCCTCGGGAAGCTGCAAGGCCCGGGAAAGCTCCGCCAGGGTAGCCTCTTCCACCCTCCGCAGGTAGCCCACGGCGATGAGGTGGTCCAGGCTAAAGGCCCCAAAACGCTCCTGGGCCTCGGCCAATTCCCGCACGAAGCCCTCGTCCAGCTCGGGGTTGTAGAGGACCAGGGTCAGGGCCTCGGGGTAAAGCCGGTACTCCGGGGGCTCTTTGCCGTACTTGAGGAGGAGGCGGTACATCTTGTCCACCCCGCTTCCCGCCCGCTCCACGTAACCCAGGCGGTACAGGGCCTCGGCCAGGCGGGGGTTGCGCCGCTTGGGCGGGTGGCGGAGGACGTTCTCCGGGGTGATGCCCGGGGGAAAGCCCCCAGGGTTGGAAATCTCCAACCGGTCCCGATGGTGGTGGACCTGGATGGCGTCCCTGCTCTGCCAGTCCCGGTGGACCAGGGCGTTTAGGAGGGCTTCCCGGTAGACCTCCTGGTCAAAGTCCCAGACCTCGAGGCGGAACAGCCCCACCGTGAGGTAGCGCACCCGGTTCCGGGCCTGGATGAGGTCCCGAAGCCGCTCCAAAAGGGCGGGAATGGGCCTTAGAAGGTCCTCCCGGAAGGTGTACCCCTCCTCGTCCTCGTGGAAGTAGTAGCTCACCTCCGCCTGGGGCAGAAGCCGCCTTAAGGCCAAGGGGGTACCCGCCAGGAGAAGCCCCGCCACCGTGGGCCGGGCCTCCCCTTCCACCCGCTCCAAGAGTCCCAGGGCAAAAAGGAGCTCCAAATCGGGAAGGGCAGCCAAGGCGCTTCCCCGTTCCTCCAGGATGCGCCTTAGGCGCAAGACCTCCACCGGGTCCAGGTCGGAAAGGCTCGCCGCCGGCAGGACCTGGGCGGTGAAGTCGGGTTCGGGCAACGCCTGGCCCATGCGGAGCTCGGTAAGGCGCCTCCCGTCCCAAAAGGGCACCCGCCCCGCCCCCACGGCGATGGCCGCGGGGCTTTGCGGCACGTGGAGGGCCAACACCCTTCCCCCAGGCCCCTCCACCGCCTCCACGTAGGGCAAAAGCAGGCCTTGGGTGAGCTCAAAAAGGGCGTGGGTGACCTGGAGGGGATGGATGTCCGAGGCCCCGAGCACCTTCCCGTCCGGGCCCACCCCCAGGAAGAGGGTTCCGCCCTTGTGGTTGGCGAGGCCGGCGGCGTAGCGGGCCAGCTCTTCCGGCGAAAGGTCGGGGGGCAGGAAAAGGGTGCGCTCGTCCTGCCCCTGGGCCAGGCGCTCCAATAGCTCCGCCCACGTCACGGGGCCCAGTTTAGCGGGATGGAAACCGGGGCGTGGGGTCCTAAGGTGCAAGCCGTTAGGTTTATACTTGACACTTGCCTATGCTTTGTTTGACGATAAGCACGCTTTGGGCATAAGTAGCGCCTTTTGTTTCTATAGTATTGGACAGATGTCCGCTTTCTTCTTGACAATGTGCATCAAAGGTGCTAGGCTCGCCCTCGAGGGGGTGGCCATGCAGCGGCAGAAAACCCTTTGGGGACTAACGGCGGTAGGGCTTTCGGGCTTGGCCTTGGCGGATGGAGTAGACGGGGCGGCCACGGCGTGGATGCTGGTGTCCACGGCCCTGGTGCTCCTCATGACCCCAGCCTTGGCCTTTTTCTACGGGGGGCTCGTGCGCTCCAAGAACGCCTTGAACACCATGATGATGAGCTTCACCGCCTTGGGCTTCGTGGGGGTGGGCTGGGCCCTTTTGGGGTATAGCCTCGCCTTCGCCGAAGGAAACCCTTGGCTTGGGGGCCTGGGCCACGCCCTTTTGCGGGGGGTGGGTCTGGAGGCCAAAGGAGAGATCCCCCACCTCCTCTTCATGGCCTTCCAGGGCACCTTCGCCATCATCACCGCCGCCCTCCTCACCGGAGGCCTGGTGGAGCGGATGCGCTTTCCCGCCCTCCTTCTCTTCCTCACCCTTTGGGGGCTCTTCGTCTACGCGCCCCTGGCGCACTGGGTCTGGGGTGGGGGGTTCCTGGGGGCTTTAGGAGCCCTGGACTTCGCCGGCGGCACCGTGGTCCACATCAATGCCGGCATCGCGGCCCTGGTGGGGGCCTTGGTCCTCGGCCCCCGCAAGGACTATGGCCGCCAGGCTATCCTGCCCCACAGCGTGCCCTTCGTCCTCCTGGGGGCGGCCCTTCTCTGGTTCGGTTGGTTCGGCTTCAACGGGGGGAGCGCCCTGGCCTCCGGGGAGGTGGCGGCCTTGGCCTTTGTGAACACCCTCCTGGCCCCAGCGGCCACCCTGGCGGTCTGGGTCCTCTTGGACCTCCTCCGCACCGGAAAGGCCACGGCGGTGGGCCTGGCTACGGCCATCGTGGTGGGCCTGGTGGCCATCACCCCGGCGGCGGGCTTCGTTTCGCCCCTTTCCGCCCTGGTCCTGGGGGCGGTTTCCGCCTTCCCCAGCTACTTCTTCCTCCTCTACCGGCCAAGGACGCGCCTAGACGACTCCCTGGACGTCTTCGGAGCCCACGGCCTCGCCGGGATTACCGGAGCCCTTCTCACCGGGCTCCTGGCGGAAAAGGCCTGGAACGGGGTGGCGGATGGCCTCCTTTTCGGCAACCCGGCCCAGCTTGGGGTCCAGGCCCTGGCGGTCCTGGCGGCGGTGGCCTACTCCGCCTTGGGCACCTTTGTCCTCCTAAAGCTCGTCGCCCTCCTCACCCCCTTGCGGGCAGGCCCCAAGGAGGAGGGCCTGGGCTTGGACGTGACCCAGCACGGGGAAGAAGCCTACGCCAGCGGCGAAGGGGCCATTCTGGTCCTCCCCGAGGCTTCCCCGCCCGCCCTCAAGCCCCTGGGAGGTGAGGCATGAAGCTCATCGTGGCCATCATCCGCCCGGAGAAGCTCGGCGAGGTCCTGGAGGCCCTCTTCCGGGCCGAGGTGCGGGGGCTTACCCTAAGCCGGGTCCAGGGCCACGGCGGGGAAACGGAAAAGGTGGAAACCTACCGCGGCACCACGGTGAAGATGGAGCTCCACGAGAAGGTGCGCCTGGAAATCGGGGTTTCCGAGCCCTTCGTCCAACCCACCGTGGAGGCCATCCTGAAGGCCGCCCGCACCGGGGAGGTGGGGGACGGCAAGGTTTTCGTGATCCCCGTGGAGAAGGTCTACCGCATCCGCACCGGGGAAGAGGACGAGGCCGCCGTCACCCCGGTACAATAGGGGTGTGACGGCGCGGCAGCGGGCCATCCTCCACCTCCTGGTGGAGGAGTACATCAAGACCAAAGCCCCGGTACCCTCGGCCAGGCTCGCCGAGGGGCTTGGGCTTTCCCCCGCCCTGGCCCGCTACGAGCTCATCGCCCTCGAGGAGATGGGCTACCTCACCAAGCCCCACGCCTCCGCCGGCCGCGTGCCCACCCGGCAGGGCTTTCGCCAATACTCCCTCTCCCTCCTCCCCCCCAAGCCCCTGCCCGAAAGCGTCCAGGAGCGCCTGGAGCGGGCCCTTTCCGGGGCCAAGGAGCCCGAGGCCTTCCTGGTGAAGGTGGCCGTGGGGCTTTCCGGCTACCCCGCCCTCCTCCGCCTCCGGCCGCGCAAGACCCCCAAGGTGCTCCAGGTCCACCTCTCTCCCCTAGGCGAGGGCACCTTGGCCGTCTTCGTCCTGGAAGGAGGGCGGGTGAAGGAGGCAAGGCTTCCCTTAGCCCTTTCCCCGGAGCGGCTTAGGGAGGCGGAGGCGGTCTTGGCGGGACCTTTTTCCGAGCTTCCCCCGCCACCCCGGGGCCTGGAAGACCTCTTCGCCCACCTCGCCCGGGCCCTGAACGCAGGGCTTTCCCTCTCCTACCGGGAAGGGCTGGCCGAGGCCCTAAAGGAGCCCGAGGCCCAAAACCCGGGCTTCTTGGAGCGCCTGGTGCAGCTCTACGAGGCCGGGGGGGAGGAGGTCCTCACCCCCCCGGGCCGGGTGGACGTGCGGGTGGGGGAGGTGGAGGGGCTTGCCCAGGTGCAGGCGGGCTTCGCCAAGGGGGAGTGGCTTGGGGAGCTCACCCTCATCGGCCCCATGCGCATGCGCTATCCCGAGGCCCTCTCCGTGGCCCTAGGCCTTACCCAGGTCTATACTGGGGTCCATGCGGGTTGAGGTAAGGCTTTTCGCCCTTTACCGGGAGCAGGCGGGGCAAGACCGCTTTCCCTTGGACCTCCCGGAAGGAGCCCGGGTGAAGGAGGCCAAGGAGGCCGTGGAGCGGCTCTTCCCCGGCCTTTCCCTCTCCGGGGGCATGGCAGCGGTGAACCAGGAGCTGGCCGGGGCGGAAACCCCCTTGAAGGAGGGGGACGAGGTGGCCTTCTTGCCCCCGGTGTCTGGGGGGCAGGACTCGTTTGGCCTCACGGAAGGCCCCTTGGACCTAAAGGCCCTGGTGGACTGGGCCACAGCCCCCGAGTACGGGGCGGTGGTGAGCTTCCTCGGCACCACCCGGAGCCCCAACCGGGGGGAGGCGGTGGCCTATTTGGAGTACGAGGCCTACCCCGAAATGGCGGAAAAGGCCATGGCCCAGGTCATCGCCGAGATGCGGGCCCGCTGGCCCCTAGGCCGGGTAGCCCTCTGGCACCGCCTGGGCCGGGTGGACCCGGGGGAGGCCTCCATCGCCATCGTGGTCTCGGCCCGGCACCGCAAGGAGGCCTTCGCCGCCTGCGCCTACGCCATAGATCGGGTGAAGCAGATCCTCCCCGTTTGGAAAAAGGAGTACCGCCCGGACGGGAGCTTCTGGGTGGAGGGCTTCGCCCCAGAGGAACACCGGCTTTGACCTCCTTCACCTTCCTGGCTGGCCTCCTCCTCCTCGTCCTCTTCGCCCTGCCCCTCCTCCTGGGCTTCCTGGCAGGGAGGGCTTTCCGGGAAGGAAGGGGCCGGGTGGGGCTTGGGCTTCTCCTCTTTGGCGGCTTCCTGGGCCTTCTGGCGCGGCCCAGGCCCTTGGGGTTCCTCCTCCTTCTCCTAGGGGTCCTCCTGGGCTATGGCCGGCTTCGCTGAAGCCTCGGGGCGAGGTATAATGCGGGGATGACCGAAGGGGTCCTCCGCCCCATCCTGGATTTGCCCCCAGAAGAGCTTCCGGGCGAGGGGTTTCGCAAGGCGCAGATCGCCCACTGGCTCTACGCCCGGGGGGTGCGGGACTTCGCCGAGATGACCGACCTGCCCAAAGCCCTGCGGGAAGCCTTGGCCCAGGCGTGGCGCATCTCGGAGTTCTCCCTGGTGGAGGCCTACCCGAGCAAGGACGGGAGCGTCAAGTATCTCTTCACCCTCCTGGACGGCAAGAAGACCGAGGCGGTCTACATGCCCTACCCCAACCGCAAGACCGTCTGCCTTTCCAGCATGGTGGGCTGCCCCGCCGGGTGCACCTTCTGCGCCACCGGGGCCTTGGGCTTTGGCCGCAACCTCACCGCGGCGGAAATTCTGGACCAACTCCTCGCCATCGCCCACCACCAGGGCATCTCCCCCCGGGAGATCCGCAACGTGGTCCTCATGGGTATGGGGGAACCCCTCTTAAACCTCGCCCAGGTCCTGAAGGCGGTGCGGGTCATGCTCCACCCCAAAGGCCTCGCCATGAGCCCGAGGCGCATCACCCTCTCCACCGTGGGCATCCCCCGGGGGATTTACCGCCTGGCGGAGGAGGACCTGGGAATACGGCTCGCCCTCTCCCTCCACGCCCCCGACGACGAGACGCGGCGGAAGATCATCCCCACGGCCCACCGCTACCCCATAGCCGAGATCATGGAGGCGGTGCGCCACTACTACGCCAAGACCAAGCGGCGGGTGACCTTTGAATACACCCTTCTTAAGGGCATCAACGACCACCCCTGGCAGGCGCGGCTTCTGGCCAGGCTCCTCAAGGGAATCAGCGCCCACGTGAACCTCATCCCCTTTAACCCCTGGGAAGGGGCCCCGGTGGGGGGAACGCCCAAGCCCGGGATTTTGGCCTTCGCCGAGGAACTCCGGCGCCTAGGGGTGCCCACCTCCATCCGCTTCAGCCGGGGGCAGGACGTGGGGGCGGCCTGCGGGCAGCTCGCCCTCAAAGCCCCCAAGCCCCTTACCTTTAAACTCCTTCCAGAAGGCGCCGGGCAATGACCAGCTTGAGAATCACGCTCGTCCCCTCCCCGATGCGGGTCAGGCGGGCGTCCCGCCAGTAGCGTTCCACGGGGTAGTCCTTGATGTAGCCGTAGCCCCCAAGAACCTGGATGGCCTCGTCGCAGGCCCGCACCGCCACCTCGCTGGCGAAGAGCTTGGCCTGGGCGGCCTCGAGGGCAAAGGGCCGCCCTGCATCCTTGAGGGCCGCCGCCTTGAGGTAGAGAAGCCGCGCCGCCTCCAGCTCCGTGGCCGCCTCCGCCAGCTTGAAGGAAACCCCCTCGTACTCGGCGATGGGCCGGCCGAAGGCCTCCCGCTCCTTGGCGTACCTTAGGGCGTAGTCCAAGGCGGCCCGCCCCAAACCCACGGCCATGGCGGCGATGCCAATCCGCCCCCCGTCCAGGACCCGGAGGACATCGTAAAAGCCCTTCCCCCTTTCCCCTAAAAGCCCCTCCTTGGGCACGAACAAGTCCTCCAAGAGGAGTTGCGCCGTGTCCGAGGCGTTTAGGCCGAGCTTCTCCTCCTTGCGCCCTACCCTTAGGCCCTTCTCGGGGCGGAAGAAGGCGAAGGCGGAAATGCCTAGGTGCTTCCTCTCCGGGCTTGGAGCGGGGTCGGTGCGGGCCATGACCACGTAAACCCCGGCCACGCTCCCCTGGGTGATGAACTGCTTGGTGCCGTTCAGGACAAAGCCCCCTTCCACCTCCTCCGCCCGGGTCTTCAGGGCCGCCGCATCCGAGCCCGAGCCGGGCTCGGTGAGGCCCCAGGCCCCCAAGAGCTCCCCCGAGGCCAGCTTGGGGAGGAAGGTTTCCTTCTGCCTTTCGTCCCCCGCCAGGAGGATGTGCCCGGTGGCCAAGGAGTTGTGGCTCGCCACGGTAAGGGCCAGGGAGCCATCGTAGTAGGCGATCTCCTCCACCATGCGGGCGAAGAGGCGCGTGGAAAGCCCCGCCCCCCCGTAAGCCTCGGGCACCACCGCCCCGAAGACGCCGAAGGCCGCCATCTTCCGCACCAGGTCCCAGGGGAAAGCCCCCGTGCGGTCCCTTTCCGCCGCCCCCGGGGCCACCTCCGCCTTCAAGAACTCCCGGAAAGGCCCTAGGACCTGCCGCTCCTCCCCCGTTTCCTCAAACCAGAGCTCCATGTTGGGCCAAGTATATCACTTTCTTGCGAAGTGGCAAAAAGGCGTAAGACCACGAAGGGGTGCTAGAGTTTTCCTCGTGCTCCTCCTCTTGGGCCCCACGGACGTGGGCAAGACCACCCTGGCCCATAGGCTCCTAGAGAAGCTCAAGGAGGCCTATCTCCTGGACCTGGACCCGGGGCAAGGGGCCTTGCCGGGCACCTTCACCCTCTTCCGCTACCGGGAAGGCGCCCTCACCCCGGTGCGCCGCTACCTCCTGGGGGCCACCTCCCCCGCCGGGCTCACGGCCCGGGCGGTGGTGGGGGCCTTACGCCTAGCCCGCCTCATCCCGAGGGGGAGCCCGGCGGTGGCGGACACGGACGGCCTTTTGGACCCGGAGTTCCGCCTCCTTCAGGCGGAGGCCTTGAGCCCGGCGGAGATCCTCATCCTGGGTTCGGAGGCGCTTTTCCAAGCCTTCGCCTGGCGCCGGGACCTCAAGGCGCGCCCCGTGCCCCCCTTGCCCGAGGCCAGGCGGAAAAGCCCTAAGTTGCGGCGGCAAAACCGCCTGGAGCGCCTCCTTGCCCACTTCCAGGAGGCGAGGCCCAGGGTCCTCCCCCTTTCCCATCCCCCGGAGCCGGAAAGGCTTTACGGCCTCCTGGACCCCGAGGGGTTTTTCCTGGGCTATGGGCGGCTTCTGGCCTACGCCCCGGGCGAAGGGCTCTTCCTTACCCCCGCCCAGGGCGAGGTGGCCCAGGTGGTGCCCACCCGGCTAAGCCTTTCCCTCAGCGCACTACCAGGTTGAGGATCCTCCCCGGCACGTAGATCTCCTTCACCACCTGCTTGCCCTCCAGGTGGGCCTGGACGTTGGGGACCTTCTTGGCCTCCGCCAGGGCCATCTCCAGGGGGGCGTCCTTGGGGATCCGGATGGTGCCCCGCACCCTGCCGTTCACCTGCACCGCCACCTCCACCACGTCCTTCTCCAAGGCGCTTTCGTCCAGCTCGGGCCAGCCCGCCTCAAAGAGGCTATCGGGCCAGAAGCGGTGCCAAAGCTCCTCGGCGATGTGGGGGGCGAAGGGGAAGAGCATCTGCAGGTAGTAGCGGATGGCGGTGCGGTAGACCGGGGTCACGGGCCGCTTGCGGCGGTACTCGTAAAGGGCGTTGAGGAACTCCATGAGGGCGGCGATAGCGGTGTTGAAGCGAAGGGCCTCGAGGTCCTGCGTCACCTTCTTCAGGGTTTCGTGGAGCTTCCCGTAAAGCGCCTTGTCCTCCCCCTCCAGGTCCTCCTTCTGGAACTTCCCCGTGGTATGGAGAAGGGCCTCCTGGTCCTCCACCACCCGCCGCCACACCCGGTTCAGGAAGCGCCAGGCCCCCTGCACCCCCTCCTCGGTCCAGACCATCTCGTTCTCGGGCGGGGCGGCGAAGAGGATGGTGATGCGGGCGATGTCCGCCCCCTCCTCCTTCACGAAGGGCCCCACCATGACCCCGTTGCCCTTGGACTTGCTCATCACCGCGGGCTTCCAGAGGTGGAGGGTGCCGTCCTCGTGGGGCCTGAGCTCGGCCCCCATCTTCCTCACGTCCTCCAGGGAAAGCTCGTTTTCCCCAATCTCCAGCTGGATGCGGGTGGGCTCGGGGAGGCGCACCCGCTCCCCCTCCACCTCCACGGGCCCGAAGTCTGTCCAGGCCATGACCATGCCCTGGGTGAAGAGGCCCTGGAAGGGCTCCTCCACCCCCACCATGCCCAGGTCATGGAGGAACTTGGTGAAGAAGCGGCTGTAGAGAAGGTGCAAAACGGCGTGCTCCACCCCGCCGATGTACTGGTCCACCGGCATCCAGAAATCCGCCTTCTCCCGGGCGAAGGGGAGGCGCTCGTTCTTGGGGTCGGTGTAGCGGAGGTAGTACCAGGAGCTGTCAAAGAAGGTGTCCATGGTGTCGGTGTCCCGCTTGGCGGGGCCGCCGCACTTGGGGCAGGAGGTCTCGTAGAACTCGGGGTGGGCCTCCAAGGGGCTTTTCCCCTTGGGGCGGATGTCCTCCACGTCCTTGAGGTCGGGGAGGAGGACGGGAAGCTCCTCCTCGGGCACCGGCACCACGCCGCAGGTGGGGCAGTGGACCATGGGGATGGGGGTGCCCCAGTAGCGCTGGCGGCTGATGAGCCAGTCCCGCAGGCGGTAGGTGATGCGGGCCCTACCCAGGCCCTTTTCCTCCAGCCAGGCGATGACCTTCCGCTTGCCCTCCTCGCTTTCCGTGCCGTCAAAGGGGCCGGAGTTCACCATGATGCCCGGCTCCTCGTAGGCCCCCTCCAGGGGCTCGGGAAGGGGCTCGCCGGGGCGTTCAATCACCTTCCTGATGGGGAGGCCGTACTTTTTGGCGAACTCGTAGTCCCGGCTGTCGTGGGCGGGCACGGCCATGATGGCCCCGGTGCCGTAGCCGTAGAGCACGTAGTCGGCGGTCCAGATGGGGATCCGCTCCCCAGTGGCGGGGTTTAGGGCATAGGCCCCCAGGAAAACCCCCGTCTTCTCCCGCCCTTCCGCCTGGCGCTCAATCTCCGTCTTGCGCTTGGCCGCCTCCACGTAGGCCAAGACCTCCTCCCGGCGCTCGGGGGCGGCGAGCTCCAGGGCCAAGGGGTGCTCGGGGGCCAGGACCATGAAGGTGGCCCCGAAAAGAGTGTCGGGGCGGGTGGTGAAGACGGTGATCCTCTCCTCCCGGCCCTCCACGGGGAAGTGGATCTCCGCCCCTTCCGAGCGGCCGATCCAGGCCCGTTGCATGGCCTTCACCTTCTCGGGCCAGTCCAGGCCCTCGAGGTCCCGAAGGAGCCGGTCGGCGTAGGCGGTGATGCGCAGGTACCACTGCTCCAGCTCCCGCTTCTCCACCAAGGTGTCCTCGTGCCGCCAGCAACGCCCCTCCACCACCTGCTCGTTGGCGAGAACCGTCTGGCACTTGGGGCACCAGTTCACGAGGCCCTTGGCCCGGTAGGCCAGGCCCTTCTCCCACATCTTGATGAAGATCCACTGGTTCCAGCGGTAGTAGTCGGGCTCGCAGGTGGTCACCTCCCGGTCCCAGTCGTAGAGGATGCCCATGAGCTCCAGGCTTTCCTTGGCCTGGCGGATGTTCTGGTAGGTCCAGTCCCGGGGGTGGACGCCGAACTTCAAGGCGGCGTTCTCCGCCGGCAGGCCGAAGGCGTCCCAGCCCATGGGGTGGAGGACCTCGTAGCCCTGCACCCGGCGGAAGCGGGCGAGGACGTCCCCCATGGTGTAGTTCTTCAGGTGGCCCATGTGCAGGTCCCCGGAGGGGTAGGGGAACATGACGAGGACGTACTGCTTGCCCCGCTTCCCCGGCACCTCCTTGGCCTTCATGAAGCCCTTCTCTTTCCAGAAGCGTTGCCACTTGGGCTCTATGGCGTGGGGGTTGTACTTCTCCATCTTCGCCTCCTCAAAAAAACCCTTCCCCCGCAGGGAAGGGACGGCCAGGCCCCTTCCCTTTAGGGGGCTAGCCTGGCCGGACGCATGAGTCCATCCTACCCCTTTTTGCACCTTGGAGAAAAGGCGCTAGTCCTCGAGGGCCCGGGCCACCAAGGCCCCCAGGAGGAGGGAGAGGAGGACCAGGTAAAGCCCGAGGAGGGCCAGGACGAACCCCGCCAGGGGCCCGTAGAGGAGCTCGTACTGGGAGCGGGGAAGGAGCTTGGGAAGCCCAAGCCGCACCCCCTCAAAGAGGAGGGCCGCCATCCCGGCCCCGGCGCTTAAGGGGAGGAGGTCCCGTAGCCCCCGAACCCCGCGGAAAAAGGCGTAGGTGAGGAGGAAGAGGAAGAAGGCGGAAAAGAGGGGCAGAAGGACCTCCAAAGGCCCAAGAAGGCCCCGCCAAGCCGGGGGCAGGTAGCGGAGGATAAAGCCCAGGGCCAGACCCAGGAGGGAGAGGAGGATGAGGGCGAGGCCCAGGAGAAAAGGCATGAAAAGCCCTAAAAGCCGGTGGCGCACCCCGGGGGGGCGGCCGAAGACGAGGCCCAAGGCGTAGCTAAGGGCGGCGAAGAAGTTGCTCCCGGACCAGAGGAAGAGGAGGCCGCTTCCCAGGGTGAGGGGAAAGGCGCTTTGCGAAAGGAAGCGGAGGAGGTCCTCTGCGAGTTCGGGCCGGGCGGGGAAAAGGGCCAGGGTGAGCCCCCCTAAGGCCTCCTGGAGCTCCTTTTGCCAAAGGGGGTTTCCCGCCAGCAGGAGGCCGAAAACCCCCACCAAGAGGAAAAGAAGGGGCATGAGGGAGAGAAGGGCGTAGTAGGCGAGGGCGGCGGCGAAGAAGGGAACGTGGGCCTCGGTGTAAAGGTCAAAAACCCTTCGCAGCAACGCCTACTTCCTCTCCTGCCCCTCCCCCAGGGCCACCCATTTCAAGGCGGTGAGCTCCAGGGGACCCATGGGGCCGTAGGCGTGGAGCTTGGAGGTGCTGATGCCGATCTCCGCCCCCAGGCCCAGCTCAAAGCCGTCGTTGAAGCGGGTGGAGGCGTTCCAGAGAACCAAGGAGGCGTCCACCTCCTCCAGGAAGCGCCAGGCCGCCTTGGGGTCCTCCGTGCAGATGGCCTCCGTGTGCCGGGAGCCGTGGCGGGCGATGTGGGCCAAGGCCTCCTCCAGGCCCGAAACCACCTTGACCCGGAGCACGAGGTCCAGGTACTCCCGGTCCCATTCCTCCTCCCCTGCGGGCACCGCCTCCTTTAGAAGGGGAAGGGCCCGGGGACAGGCCCTAAGCTCCACCCCCTTTTCCCGCATGGCCCCCTCCAGAAGGGGCAGGAAAGCCTCCGCCACCTTCTCGTGGACCAAGACGGCCTCGAGGGCGTTGCACACCGCCGGGCGCTGGGTCTTGCCGTTCAGGGCCAGACGGAGGGCCATGGAAAGGTCCGCCTTCTCGTCCACATAGAGGTGGTTCACCCCCTTGGCGTGGGCCAGGACGGGCACCCGGGCCTCCTTCTGCACCAAGCGGATGAGCTCCTCCCCGCCCCGGGGGATGAGGAGGTCCAGAAGCTCCAAGCGGCACATCTCCAGGATGGCCTCCCGGTCCGTGGTGGGGACCAGGAGGACCGCCTCCTCCGGAAGCCCCGCCTCCCTCAGGGCCTCGTGCCATAGGCCCACCAGGGCCTGGTTGGAGCGGAAGGCCTCCTTGCCGCCCCTGAGGAGCATGGCGTTCCCCGCTTTCAGGGCCACGGCCACCGCCTCCACCGTGGCCCCGGGGCGCGCCTCGTAGATGAAGCCGATGAGGCCCAAAGGCACCCGCATCCGGCCCACCCGGAGGCCACTCGGCCGCTTGCTCAAGCCCTCAATCCGCCCCAAGGGGTCGGGAAGGGCGGCGATCTGCCTCAAGCCCTCGGTGAGGGTCTTGAGGTCCTTCTCCTTTAGGGCGAGCCGGTCCAGCTTGGCCTTGGGAAGCCCCGCCCTTTCCGCCTCCTCCAGGTCCATCCGGTTGGCCGTCAGCACCTCCGGCCAGCGCTCGGAAAGAAGCGCCGCCATGCGCAAAAGGGCCTCGTCCCGCCTCCCCTTGGCGATGAGGGGAAGCTTGGCCTTGGCCCGCTCCGCCAAATCCCTTAGACCCAGCGCCGTCATGCCTCCTCCTTTAGGGCCAGGTGGTCCCGGTGGACCACCTCCTCCGTGTAGCGGTAGCCCAAGATGGCCTCAATCTCTGCGCTTTTCCGCCCCTGGATGCGGGCGATCTCCTCGGCGGCATAGTTGGCAAGGCCCACCCCCACCTCCTCTCCCGTTTCGGCGAGGAGGCGCACCGCCTCCCCCCGGCCAAACCGCCCCCGCACCTCCTTGACCCCGGCGGGGAGGAGGCTTGCCCCCCTTTCCCGCAGGGCCCGCACCGCCCCTTGGTCCAAGACGAGCTCCCCCTTGGGGCGCACAAGGCCATAGAGCCAGGCCCGCTCCCCCCGGTAGCGCCTCTGGGCGTGGAAGTAGGTGCCGATGGGCACCCCCTCCAAGGCCTCCAAGAGGACCGAGGGCCGCCTCCCGGGCAGAAGCAGGGTGGGGATGCCCACCCGCCCCGCAAGCCGGGCGGCGAGGAGCTTGGAGCGCATGCCGCCGCTTCCCAAGGGGTTCCCTTCCCCGGCGTGCCGCAGGGCGGAGGCAGGGTCTTTGACCTCGAGGATGGGCCTCGCTTCAGGGTTTTTCTTGGGGTCTTCCTCGTAAAGCGCGTCCACGTCGGAAAGGAGGAGGAGTAGCCCCGCCTCCACCAAGGCCGCCACCCGGGCGGAAAGCTGGTCGTTGTCCCCGAAGCGGATCTCCTGGAAGGCCACGGTGTCGTTCTCGTTGATGATGGGAATGGCCCCTAGCTCCAAAAGGGCCTTCAGGGTGGCCTTGGCGCTCAGGTAGCGCTCCCTCGAGGCCAAATCCTCCGCCGTCAGGAGCACCTGGGCCACGGGAACCCCCTGAAAAGCCTCCCGCCAAACGGCCATGAGGAGGGGCTGGCCGATGGCGGCCAAGGCCTGCTTCAGGGGCATGTCCTCCGGGCGGGGAAGCCCCGTGGCCGCCATGCCCGCCGCCACCGCCCCCGAGGACACCAAAACCACCTCCCGCCCCGCCGCCTTCAGGGCCAGGACCTGGCGGGCAATCTCGGCCATGGCCTCCCGGTCCAACCCCCTAGGCCCGGCCAGGACCGCACTCCCCACCTTGACCACCAACCTTTTGGCGGAAAGCCCAGGCCGCATTAAGGTCCAGGATAGCACCCTCTCACCTAAGCGCCCTAGCCCTCTGCTAAGGTGCGGATTATGGCCCAGTTTGCTCTCCTCCTCGCCTTGGGCCTCGCTGTCTCCCTTGTTTCCTGCCAACAGCAAGCCCAAAACCAGCCTCCTTCCTTCACCCTCTCCGACCCCAACCCCGCAAGCCTCACCATCCCCCAAGGGGGGAGCGGGACCACCCAGGTCACCCTCACCCCCACGAACGGCTTCACGGGGGCCGTCAGCCTCTCCCTGGTGGACCGCAACACCCATAACCCCGTGCCCGGCATCACCCTCACCCCTCCCTCCGTTAGCCTCGCCGGCTCCCCCGTCACCCAGACCCTCACCGTCTCCGTGGGAAGCGGCGTGGCCCCGGGCACCTACCCCCTCAAGCTCCGCGCGGTCAGCGGCAACATCACCCAAGAGAAAAACCTGGACGTCACCGTGAGCTCGCCGCCTAGCGAGGATTTCACTCTCACGCTAGAAAGCTCAGCGCTCTCCGTCCCCCAAGGGGGCACGGCTTACGTGCGCCTTGTGGTTTCGGGTACGTATCCAGGCTCTATAGACCTAAGCCTCGTGGATGCCAATAAAAATCCCTTCTCGGGGGTGACCCTCTCCCCCACCTCCACCCCCGTGCCCTCGGCGCCCAACCTCGAGCTCAAAGCTTCCCCTTCCTTATCCCCGGGTACCTACAACCTCTATGTTCGGGGCACCGGAGGAAGCCTTACCCGCGAGGTATCCCTGACCCTCAGCGTAACCCCAGCCTCGGCGAACGCCAATCTTTTCATTGAGAAGGCCGAGTGGGGCCAAACCGTGCTTAAGGAAAATCTGCGCTTGGTAGCTGGGAAACCCGCCCTCCTCAGGGTGCACCTGGTGGCAAGCCCATCCTCTGTGTCTTTAACCACGCCGATTGGGGGCGCTGTCTATGTGAACAACACCTTCCAGGGGAACCTGGCCTTCTCCTGCCCAAACCCCATCCCCACCCGCGCCACGCAGGGCGACCTATCCTCCACCTGCAACGCCACCCTGCCCGCTTCCTGGGTGGCCCCGGGGCTTCGGGTGGAGCTCCGGGTGGACCCCGCCAACCAGGTTCCCGAAACCAACGAAAGCGACAACCTCCGCGTGCTCACGCCCGCAGTGGGCGCAGGCACCACCCTGTACCTCACCGTGGTGCCCGTGGTGCACCAGGGACAGACCGCCTCGGTACCCGACTTCCCAGAAACCCTTTGGCGCGTGTGGCCCTTGAAGGACATAAGCTTCACCATCCGGACCCCTTACACCTTCTCCGGAACCCTAAGCGCCAGCAACGGGAACACCTGGGCCCAATTGCTGGTTGAGCTCCGCATCTTGCGCCAAACAGATGGCAGCGGGCGGTACTACTACGGCTTTGTGCGGGTTACCTACACCTCGGGCATTGCGGGGATCGGGTACATCGGCTACCCGGTGGCGGTGGGTTGGGATTACGCCTCCTCTGCGCCCGTGGTCATGGCCCACGAGCTGGGGCACAACTTCGGGCGGGAACACGCCCCTTGCGGTACCTCCGGCGACCCCAACTACCCTTATCCGGGGGGAAAAATCGGCACCTGGGGCTATGACCTCGCCACGGGAACCCTCCGCGACCCCAACGAGCGCTACGACCTCATGAGCTACTGCGGGCCCCAATGGGTTTCCGATTACACCTATGAGGGGGCCCAGGGCTTTTTGGAGGCCACGCCCCCCCGTCCGCAAAGCCTCCCTGAAGAAGGGCTCTTCTTCACCGGTCGCATAGAAAACGGCGCACTGGTCTTCAACCCCCCGCTTCTCCTTAAGGCAAACCCTGAAGGAGAACCCTCCCCCTATCGCTTGAGGGTGGACGGCCTAGAGCTACCGGTGTATGTCCTCCGGGATTCGGAAGGGACCCTCCACTTCCAAGCCAAGGCGCCCGTGGCCCGCTACACCCGGGTGGGCCTCTACCTGGAAGGGAACCTTTTGGGGGAACTCGTGGCTTCCCTGCTTCCCCAAGCCGAACCGCGGGTAGAAGCCCAAGAGGAGGGAGGGTTCCTCTGGGTTCGGGTCCAGGGGGCCAAGAGCTTCGCGGTTTTCCACGTGGCCGATGACGGCACCCGCACCGCCCTCACCCTCTTCCACCCCGCCGGGGAAGCCCGCCTGGCCCTTGAGGGCCTACCCCCAGGAGGCCACTTTGAGGTCCAGTTCACGGACGGCCTAAGCGTCCGGGTCGTGCGTCTCCCTCGCTAGGAAGCGCCCATCGCGGTAGACCACCCACCCTTCCCGCTTAAGCCGGATTAACAGACCAAAAAGCGTGACCTTACGCAAGTTGGGATGAAGATTTTTTAGGGTAAAATAAAGTTCGTCCAAGGAGTGAGGCTCCCGAAGCAAGGCCAGAAGATGGGCTTCTAGTACCTTGCGCACCAAAGCCATTATGCTGCTAGCCACAAGCCACTGGCCAGAGCCTGAGGAAGGCTGCTCTCCCCACGCTTTCTGGGCTGGATGCGAGGGCTTCCTCTCAAAGCAGGGCCGTACCCTAAGACCTCGCTGCCTTACGGGGTCCTGTGACAGGTGTTTCCAAGGCCCAAGCGATGGGCATTGCGCTCGCATCAAACCATTTGTTAGGCGAGTCCAGCCAAGGGCTTGACCGTGCCCTGACCTGGCCCGGGCTAGACTGAAAGCGTGGCCACGGTGCTCCTGGTGGAGGACGAACGGGCGGTGCGGCTTGGGGTCCGCCTGGCCCTGGAGCGGGCCGGGCACCGGGTACTGGAGGCGGAAAACGCCCACGAGGCCTGGCCCCTCCTTCAGGAGGCGGAAGCGGTGATCCTGGACTGGATGCTTCCCGATGAGCCCGGGATCAAGCTCCTGGAAAGGATGCGCCAAGGCGCCTTCGCCGAGCTTCCCGTCCTCCTCCTCACCGCCCGCGCCGAGGTGCGGGACCGGGTGGAGGGCCTAAGCCGGGGGGCGGACGACTACCTGGCCAAGCCCTTCGCCACGGAGGAGCTTCTCGCCCGCCTCGAGGCCCTCCTGCGCCGGGCGGGGAAGCCCAAGCGCTTGAAGCGGGGCCCCCTTCTCCTGGACCTAGAGCGCATGGAGGCGAGCCTGGAGGGGAAACCCCTTCCCCTCACCCGGCGGGAGTTCGCCCTTTTGGCCTACTTGGCCCAGCATCCGGGCCGGGTCTACACCCGGGAAGCGCTCTTGGAGGCCGTCTGGGGTCCAGACTACTTTGGCACCCCCAGGACCGTGGACCAGCACATCCTGCAGCTACGGGAAAAGCTGGGCGAGGACCCCAAAGCCCCCCGCTTTTTGGAAACGGTACGGGGGCTTGGGTACCGCTTCAAGGAGGTGGGGTGAAGGAGTTTTGGGCCGCCTGGGAGGAGGCCTTGGAAGGCCTCGTCCTGCACCGGGAAAGGCAGGTGGTCTACCTCAACCCCAAGGCGGAGGAGCTTTTGCAGGTGCGCCGGGAAAAGGTGGTGGGCCGCCCCCTCCTCCTCGCCCTACGGGACCACCGCCTGGAAGCCTTAGCCCTCCACGGGGGGGAAAGGCACCTAGAGGTG
The DNA here is from genome assembly GCF_022760925.1 of Thermus hydrothermalis. Classification (NCBI taxonomy): domain Bacteria; kingdom Thermotogati; phylum Deinococcota; class Deinococci; order Thermales; family Thermaceae; genus Thermus; species Thermus hydrothermalis. The sequence continues at coordinate 52,780 of NZ_JAKTNT010000016.1, forward strand.
CGGGGCCGCCTCCTGAAGGCCAAGGCCCTCCCGGGAAGGCTCTACCTCTTGGACGAAACGGAGGTGAAGGGAAGGCTAGAGGCCCTCGAGGAGGCCACCCTTACCCTGGCCCACGAGCTCAGGACCCCCCTGGCGGGGATGGGGCCCCTCCTGGAGGCCCTCACGCCCAGAACCAAGCAGGAAAAGGAGGTCCTGGACCTCCTCAAAGGGGAGGTGGCCCGCCTCGCCCGCCTGGCGCAAAGCCTTTCCTTCACCCAGCCCGGGCCTAAACGCACCTTTCCCCTTCAGGAGCTCTGGCCCCGCCTGGAAAGGCTTCTCCAGGAGAAGCTCCAGGGAAGGCGCGTGGAGGTCCACCTCCCCCACACCGCCCACACCGACCCCGACGCCCTCTTCCAGATCCTCTTAAACCTCCTGGAAAACGCCCTCAAGTACGGCCAAGACCCCATCCGCCTCCTTTCGCACCTAGAGGCGGACCGCCTCCACCTGGAGGTGCGGGATGCGGGCCCACCCCTCCCCGACTACGAAACCCTCTTCCTCCCGGGGCGCCGGGGGTTCCAGGGGGGCCTGGGGCAAGGGCTTGGCCTTTACCTGGTGCGCCGCCTGGCTCGAGGCCTCGGAGGAGAGGCCTACGCAAGGCGGGAAGGGGAAGAGAACGTTTTCGGCGTCCACCTTCCCCTAGACTGAAGCGAGGAGGAACCCATGCGGGAAGCCCTAGACCGAGCGCTCAACCAGCTTCTGGAAGAAACCTTGAGGATGCTCTCCTTGGTGCGGGAGATGACCCAGGAAGCCACCGAGGCCCTGGTCCAGCAGGACGCCGCCCGGGCCCAGGCGGTCATCGCCAAGGACAAAGAGGTGGACGAGCTGGAGCTCAAGATTGAAAACCAGGCCATCGCCGTCATCGCCCGCCACCAGCCCGTGGCCACGGACCTCAGGCTGATCTTCACCATCATTAAGGCCCTCACCGACCTGGAACGGGCGGGGGACTACGCCATGCACGTGGCGGAAGACGCCCTTCTCCTGAGCAAAGAGCCCCCCTTGAAGCGCTACGTGACCCTGCCGGAGATGGGCAGGCGCCTTTTGGAGATGATGGACACCCTGGGCAGGAGCGTGGCCGAGCGGGACACCGCTTTGGCCCGCAAGGTCCTGGAACTGGACGACCAGGTGGACGGGCTCTACGAGGAGGTAACCCGGGAGCTCATCACCTACATGATGGAAGACCCTCGGACCATCACCAAGGCCCTCACCCTCATGCGGGTGGCCCGCAGCTACGAGCGGCTTGGGGACCATTTGGAGAACGTGGCGGAGCGGGTCATCTACTGGCTCACGGGGGAGGTCTACAAGGCCCCGGAGGACGTTTACTAACATGGCCCGCACCCAAGACCCAGAGGCGGTGCTGGGAGCCATCGCCCTTTGGCCCGAGCCCGACCGCTCCTTGGCCCTCCGCCTCCACGCCCTCGTCCAGGAAGCGGCCCCCCACCTCACCCTGCGGCTTTGGTACGGCATGCCGGCCTACGCCCTCAAGGACAAGGTGGTCTGCTTCTTCCAGCCCGCCCACCGCTTCCAGACCCGCTACGCCACCTTGGGCTTCACCGACCAGGCCCGGTTGGACCAGGGCAAGATGTGGCCCGTGGCCTTCGCCCTAAAGGAACTGGGCCTCGAGGAGGAGGCCCAGGTCCGAGCCCTCCTGCGCCGAGCCGTGGGCTAATCCGCCTCCACCTCCTCCGCCGTCTGGCGGCGGCCCGCCTTCCACTCAAGCCCCGCCCAGATGAAGTCCAAGAGGTCCCCGTCCAGGACGTTTTGCGGGTCAAAGCGCATGAGCCCCGTGCGGTGGTCCTTCACGTACTGCTTGTCCAAGACGTAGCTTCGGATCTGGCTTCCCCACTCAATGGGCCGCACCTCGCCCTTCAGCTTCCTTAGCTCCTCCTGCTTCTTCTTCCACTCCAGCTCAAAAAGCCGGGAGCGGAGGACCTTCATGGCCAGCTCCTTGTTCTTGATCTGGCTCCGGGTGGCCTGGCAGGTGACGGTGATCCCCGTGGGCAGGTGGACGATGCGCACCGCTGAGTCCGTGGTGTTCACCCCTTGGCCCCCGTGGCCTTGGGAGCGGAAGACGTCAATGCGCAGGTCCTCGGGGCGGATCACCACCTCCACCGTCTCGTCCACCTCCGGCATCACCTCCACCCCGGCGAAGGAGGTGTGGCGGCGGCCCGAGGCGTCAAAGGGGGAGGGGCGCACCAGGCGGTGGACCCCCGCCTCGGGGGAAAAAAGGCCGTAGGCGTTTTCCCCCTTGACCAGGATCTGGGCGTAGTCAATCCCCGCCTCCGCCCCCGGCACGAGGTCCACCACCTCCACCTGGAAGCCCTGGCGCTCGGCGAAGCGGGTGTACATCCTTAAGAGCATCTCCGCCCAGTCGCAGGCCTCCGTGCCCCCTGCCCCGGGCTGGATGGTGAGGATGGCGTTCTTCTCGGCGTGGGGGAAGGCGAGGAGGGTTTCGTGGTAGAGCTCCTCTAGCTTCCTGGCCGCTTCCTCCAGCTCGGGCCTCAGGGCCTCCCGCTCCTCGGCAGGAAACTCCTCCCAAAGCTCCAGGAGGCCCTGGAGGTCGCTTTCCAGGTTGCGGAAGGTGTCCACCACCCGCCGATGGCGGGCCGCCTCCTGGCTTACCCGCCGGGCTTCTTCCGGGTTCTGCCAAAGGGTGGGGTCCTCGAGGCGCTGGTCTAGCTCTTTCAGTCGGGCTTCCTTCCCGGGGATGTCAAAGATACCCCCGGAGGCTCTCTAGGCGTTTGGCGAGGAGGTCCAGGTCCATACCGCTTTCAGTATAGCGCAAAGCCTCCTCTTGATACTACCTCGCGCAACCTTTATTATAAAGAAACGGGAGGTGGTAGCGTGGCGTTCAAGGAGCTCGCGCAAGCGCTTCGCCAGGACTACCCCCAGGGGCTTCCCGGGGAGCGGGATGCTTTGGTGACCCTTCTCGTCCAGCGGGGCTACCCCCACGCCGAGGCGGCGCACCTGGCCCAGGCCCTCGAGGCCCAAGGCTACGCCCACTTCCTCCCCGGAGCCAGGAGCCGCTGGTTCTTCACGGAAAAGCCCCTGAACCTCCAGGCCCTGATGCGGGCCTTGGACCAGGAGTACCGGGAGTTCGTGGGCGAAGGGGACGAGGAGGAAGAGGCCCTCGCCTTTCTCGCCGCCCAGGTGGAAGGGGACCGGGCGGTGGCCCGGGAGGTGCTGGAGGCCCTCCGCCTTGCGGGCTACGTGGAAAGCGCCTACAGCCCCGAGCTAGAAAGGAACCGGCTCTTCTTCCGGTTCCCCGAAGCCTTAAGGGTTTGGGGCTAGTCCGCCGCCTGGGCCAAAGCCATCTCCGCCACGCCCACCCGGGCCCCCAGGGCCTTTAGGCGCTCCTCCAGGTGCTCGTACCCCCGCTCCAGGAAGTAGACCCCTTCAATCTCCGTAACCCCTTCTGCGCTCAGGGCCGCCACCACCAAAGCCCCGCCAGCCCGGATGTCCAGGGCCTTCACCTGGGCCCCGTGGAGGCGCCGGCCATTTACCAAGAGCGTCCGGTCCCTTAGGTAAAGCTCTGCCCCCATGCGCGCCAGCTCCCCCACGTGGGTGAAGCGGTCGGGGTAAACCCGGTCGCTCACGGCGCTTTGCCCGGGCACCGTGGCCAGGTAGGCGGTCACGATGGGTTGCAGGTCCGTGGGGAAACCGGGGTACTCCCGGGCCTCCACGGAAAAGGGCGAAGGCTCCGGGGTAGCGGCGAAGCGGATCCAGTCCTGCCCCACCTCCAAATGGTGCCCAGCCTGACGGAGCTTGTCCAAAAGAGCGTCCAGGTGGTCGGGGCGCACTTCCCGCAGGGTGATGGACCCCCGGGTAGCCGCCGCCGCCAGGAGGTAGGTGCCGGCCTCTATGCGGTCCGGGATGATGCGGTAGCGCCCTCCCTTAAGGCGGCTTGCCCCTTTGACGTGCAGGATAGCGCTCCCCAGGCCCCTCACCTCCACCCCTAGCATGGAGAGGAAACGCCCGAGGTCCTCTATCTCCGGTTCCATGGCCGCCTGGACCAAGGTGGCCTCGCCGCCTAGGGCCACGGCCAGCATGGCTTGCTCCGTCCCCCCCACCGTGGGCAGGTCAAAGACCACCCGCCCCGAGAGGGGGCGGAGGCGCCGGGCGTAGAAGGTCCCCTCCTCCTCCACCACCTCGGCCCCCAAGGCCCGGAGGGCCTTCACGTGCTGGTCCACGGGGCGGGCGCCAAAGGCACACCCTCCGGGCAAGGAAATCCTCCCCTCCCCTGCCCGGGCCACGAGGGCGCCCCAGACGATGAAACTCGCCCGCATCTGCCCCACCAGCTCGTAAGGGGCGTGGATGTTCCGGATCTCGGGGGTATGGAGGTGCAGGGTGCGCCCTTCCCACTCGTAATGGGTCCCCAGGTGGGCGAGGAGCTCCAGCATCACCTCCACGTCCCGAAGCCTGGGCACCTCCACCAGGGTGACGGGCTCTGGGGTGAGGAGGCTTGCCGCCAGGATGGGCAAAGCGGCATTCTTGGCGGGGTAGACCCGCAACTCCCCGGACAGAGGGGAGCCCCCTTCAATCCGCAGCATCCTGCTCCTCCCCGTGTCCGTGAGCATCATACTCACCTTACTCAAGGAGAGGATATACAGGAAAATACCCATTGTCAAGGGGATGCGGTTTTTGCTACACTACCCGCCAAGGAGCGGTATGCCCAAGAAGGAGAAAAAACGGCTGCAGGTGGTCATTTCCGAGGAGCAGGACGCCCTCTTGACCCGGGCGGCCTACGCCCTTTCCAGCCCCGAGCGCCTGGTTTCCAAGTCGGAGGTGGTGCGCCTGGCCATCGCCAAAATCGTCCAAGAGCTGGAGGAGGGCAAGGAGGAGTTGGCCGAGCTCCTGAAGCGCCTGGAACCCGAGGAAGAAACCCCCTAAAATGACCCGGATGCTCCTGGCCGGGCGGTACCGCCTCGAGGCCCCCCTGGGCTCCGGGGGCATGGCCGAGGTCTGGCAAGCCCTGGACGAGCGCTTGGGGCGCAGGGTGGCGGTCAAGCTCCTCCACCCCCGCGCTCTGCCCCCTGAGCGGGAGCGGTTTCTCCTGGAGGTACGGGCCCTTTCCCGTCTCTTCCACCCCGGCATCGTCCAGGTCCTGGACCTAGGGGAGGAAGAGGGGCGGCCCTACTTCGTCATGGAGCTGGTGGAAGGGGGAACCTTTGACCGCCTGGGCCCCTTTGAGGAGGGGCCGGAAGGGGACCGGATCCTCCTGGCGGCGGCCCAGGTCATGGAGGCCCTGGCCCACCTGCACGCCCAGGGCATCCTCCACCGGGACCTCACCCCCAAGAACATCCTCCTCACCAAGGAAGGCCAGCCCAAGGTGATGGACTTCGGCCTCGCCTACCTCCTCCAGGAAAGCCGCCACCTGACCCGCACGGGCTATACCCTGGGCACCCCCACGTACATGGCCCCGGAGCAGGCTAAGGGCCTCCCCCTCACCCCCAAGGCCGACCTTTACAGCCTGGGGGCGGTCCTCTATCGCACCCTCACGGGCCGCCCCCCCTTTGAAGGGGAAAACGACCAAGCGGTGCTCTACCAGCACGTGTACGAGGAACCCAAGGCCCCGGAGGCCCTCAACCCCGCCATCCCCAAGGGGGTGGGGCAGGCGGTCCTGGGCCTTTTGGCCAAGCATCCCGAGGAGCGCCCCGCCCACCCTGACCTCTTTTATAGCGCCCTGAGGGAGTTCCAGGCCCTGCGCCTAGCCACGCCCCGGGCGGGTGCCAGCCGCTCCGGCCACTACCCCCTGGCTCCGGACCCCCGGCGGCTTGCCCTCAAGGGAAAGCTGGACCTAGGGGGCGAGGCCGCCTGGCCGGGAGAGATGGTCCACGCCGGGGGCAGGGTGTACCTGGGGGTGGGGCGGGGCTTGGTGGAGGTGGACCTCCTCACGGGAGAGGTGCGCCGGGAAGCCCTCCCCGAAGAGGTCACCGCCCCCCCGGTGGTGCGGGGAGGGGTCTACGTGGGGAGCTGGGACGGGAAGGTACGCCGCTTCCGCGGCCGCCACCTGGAGTGGAGCCTGGAAACCGGGGCGGAGGTCACCGCCGCCCCTTTGGTCCTGGGCGAGCGGGTCTACGCCGCAAGCCGCGACGGCACCCTGTACGCCTTTCACAAGGACGCCCCCCTTTTCCGCTTCCGGGCCGGGGGGCACCTTTCCGCAAGCCCCACCTTCTACCGGGGCCTCCTCTTCGTGGGCTCGGAGGACGGCTGGCTCTACGCCCTGGACCCGGACACGGGAGCCCTCCGCTACAAGGTGCGCACGGGCCCCATCCACGCCCCGGTGGCGGCGGGGCGCGGGCTCCTTTTCATCCCCACTTGGGAAGGGGAGGTCTACGCCTTTGACCCCTTGAGCCGGGAAACCCTCTGGAATGCGGCGGTGGAGGGGGAGATCTGGGGAGGCCTCGCCCTGGACGGGGAGCGGGTTTACGTGGCCGCCTGGGATGGGGTCCTCCGGGCCTTGGACGCCGCCACGGGGGAGGAGGTGTGGAGCCTCGAGGTGGGCAAGGTGACGGCGGGGCTTTCCTACGCCTCAGGGCACGTCTTTTTGGCCACGGAGGAGGGCCGCTTCCTGGCGGTGGACCGCCGGGGCCAGGTGGTCTTTGAGGCCACGGGCCTGGGGGCGGTGCAGGTGCCCCCTCTTCCCTTGCCGGGAGAGGTGCTGGTGGCGAGCCTTTCCGGCAAGCTCTACCGCTTCGCCGTAGGATAGGGGCATGGAGGCCATCCACACCGAAGGAGCACCCCAGGCCATCGGTCCCTACAGCCAAGCGGTGCGGGCTTTGGGCTTGGTGTTTGTTTCCGGCCAGATCCCCCTTACCCCCGAGGGCACCCTGGTGGAGGGGGACATCCGCACGCAGACCGAGCGGGTGATGGAAAACCTGAAGGCCATCCTCGAGGCGGCGGGCTCGGGGCTTAGCCGGGTGGTCCAGACCACCTGTTTCCTGGCGGACATGGAGGACTTCCCCGGCTTCAACGAGGTCTACGCCCGCTACTTCGCTCCCCCCTACCCCGCCCGGGCCACGGTGGCGGTCAAGGCCCTGCCCCGGGGGGTACGGGTGGAGGTGGCCTGCGTGGCCCTGGCGGAATGATACGCCCCTGCAAAAAAGCGTAGAATAGCGCCATGGCGCAGGAAGCCCACCTGGAGGATCTGGAAAGCCGCTTTCGTGCGGGGGACGTGCGGGCCTTGGCCCGGGCCCTCACCCTGGTGGAGGCCGGCCACCCCTTGGGCCAGGCCCTCCTCAAGCGGGTGCGGGGCCAAGGGAGGGCCAAGGTGGTGGGCGTCACGGGAAGCCCGGGGGCGGGCAAGAGCACCCTCACCGACCGCCTCATCCTCGAGGCCCGCAAGCGGGGCGAAAGAGTAGGGGTGCTGGCGGTGGACCCCAGCAGCCCCTTCACCGGGGGGGCCATCCTGGGGGACCGGATCCGCATGATGCGCCACCACCAAGACCCTGGGGTCTATATCCGCTCCTTGGCCTCCCGGGGCGCCCTAGGAGGGCTCGCCGGGGCCACGGTGGCCGCCCTAGCCCTCCTGGAGGCCTTCGGCTTTGACCGCATCTTCGTGGAGACCGTGGGGGTGGGCCAAAGCGAGGTGGACATCGCCCGGGTGGCGGACACCACCCTCCTCGTCCTCACCCCGGCGGCGGGGGATGCGGTGCAGGCCTTCAAGGCGGGGGTCATGGAGATCGCCGATATTTTCGCCGTGAACAAGTTTGACCTGCCGGGCGGGGAAAGGCTCATCCAGGAGCTCAAAAGCGCCCTGGAGCTTTCGCCCCCCCGGCCCGGGGGTTGGCGCCCCCCCATTTACCCCACGGTGGCGGCCACGGGGGAGGGGGTGGAGGCGCTTTTTGCGGGGCTGGAAGCCCACCACCACCACCTCGAGGCCCATAGCCTCCTGGAAGACCACCGCCTGGAGCGGGCCCGGTTTGAGGTGGAAAGCGTCATTCAGGAATGGGGCCGCCGCCGTACCCAGAAGGCCGGGGAGCTTGTGCGGCGCGTGGCCCAAGGCGAGCTCTCCCCGGAGGAGGCCGCCTTCGTCCTCCTGGACCCTAAGGCCCAGCCCGCTTAGCCCCTCCGGTAGCGCAAAAGGGCCTTGCGCAACATCTCCCGCTCGTTGGGGTAGGAAAGCCGGTTCAAGGCTTCCGCCACCGGCAGGAAGTAAGCGGCCTCCACCTCGGAAAGCTGGGGCCTAGGCTCCCCGCCCCGGTAGGCCATGAGGAAGTAGTGGACCTCCTTGCTCACCGTCACCGGGACCTCCCCATCCTTCACCGTGAAGTAGTAGCGCACCTTCCCCAAGGGGGAGAGCACCGCCGCCTCCACCCCGGTTTCCTCCCGCACCTCCCGCACGGCGGTTTCAGGGTAACGCTCCCCCGGCTCCACCTGGCCCTTGGGAAGGGTGACTACCTTCCCCCCCTTTAAGGACACCACCAGGACCTCGGGAGGATCCCCTCGGAGGACCACCCCCCCGGCGGAAACCACCCGCTTCCTGGCTGTCCGCACCTGCCGTTTCCTACGCAAGACCCTGCTCCTCGGCAACAAAAAAGGGCGCCCGAAGGCGCCCCCAAGGATCGGAAAAGGGGAGAGCAGAGGCCGGTTACTCCTTAGAAAGGAGGTGATCCAGCCGCACCTTCCGGTACAGCTACCTTGTTA